>CANQTR010000104.1 GCA_947626805.1 uncultured Clostridia bacterium | reverse complement strand
AAACAGGAGGACCTGTCATGGTTCTGAACTATCCGGGAGGACTGTTCCTTCCCCCGCGGGCGGACGAGCGGACGCTTTTGTCCATCGTTTCGAATCCGCTGGTCGTGACAGCCGAGAAACTCGACGAGGTGTATCTTGCGCTCGAGGGGCGGTCGGATACGCTGTTGTGCCGGGAGGGCGGGACGGTCCGCGCGGGAGAGGCGGTCGCGCGGCTTGCGGACGGGACGCCGATTTATGCGTCGGTGCCCGGCAGGTTCGACGGGGTGTTCGAGAATCGCGGCAGACCGTATGTAAAAATCGCCGCGCGCGCAGACGCGGACGGGCTTCCCGTGCAGGTGCGCGAGCCGGAGAGCAAGCGGCTTTCGGATATGTCTCAGGAGGAACTGCTCGACGCGGTGCGGACGCTGGGCATTTTCGACGTTTGGTCGGGCGATTGGCTTTGGCGGCGGGTGCGGGACGCGTGGGAAAGCGACGTGTACCGGGTCGTCGTCGATTTGACCGACGCGAACGGCTGGTCGCTGACCGGCTGTCGGGCGGCGTTACGAGCCGCCGGGGACGTGCTCAACGGCGCGAAGGTGCTGCTGCAACTGCTCGGCGCGACGAAAGTCCTGCTGATTGTCGACCGCACACAGCGGCGGCAGGCAAAGGTGTTCCGCGCGCTCATCAACGACCCGTCGCTGGTCGTGCTTGGCGAGGTGGAGCCGAAATACCCGTTGCGGGAGGAAACGCTGTACGAGGCGATTTACGCGAGGCGGTTGCCGCGCGGGCGGAGCGCACAGGACGAGGGCGTGTTTTTCGTCCGCGCACAGACGGCGGAGGCGCTCTATCAGGCACTGCTGTCCGGGCGCCCGCAGACCACCCGTTGGCTGACCGCCGCCGGGGACGGGTTCGGGGCGGATATCGTGGTGCAGACCCCGCTCGGCACGCCGTGGAAACGGCTTTTGGAGCTTTGCAGGTTCAAGGGCGGCGAATATGTGACGAAGCTGGATTCCCCGCTGCACGGCGCGCCGGCGGAAGGCGTGCTCGGCGGTCGCACGGAAAGCGTGCTTTCCTCTCTCCCGGAGAACCGGACGGCGGGGCACTGTATCGCTTGCGGGCGGTGCGCGGACGTTTGCCCGATGCGCCTGCAGCCCTACCGAATCCTACGGACGCGGAGTTACCGCACGGTAAAGACGCTCGCCGCCGTTTGCGTCGATTGCGGGTGTTGTTCGTATATCTGTCCGGCGGCGTTGCCGTTGCGGGAGCGCATCGCGCGGCACCGGGACCCGTCCGAAAATCCCTGAAAACGGAGGTTGGCTATGTTTGTTCGTTCCCCGCGCGATAAAACGGCGCTGGCGCTCGATTTGGGCATCGCGCTTTTGCCTGTGTCCGCATGGGCGATTTTTCTGTACGGCGGACGCGCCGCGGTGTTGATGATAACGTGCGGTTTATTCTGCACGATTCTGGATTTTCCGTTGCAGAAATGGATTTGCCGCGCGCCGCTGAAGGACGCGCTTTCTCCGTTTCCGTTCCTGACCGGCGTGCTGACCGCCTTCTGGTTCCCCGTGACCGTTCCGCTGTGGTTCGGCGCGCTCGCGGCGGTTCCGCTCGCGGTCTGCCGCGCGTTCTTCCGCTATTTCGGGCATCGGCTGTTCAATTCGTCGGTTTTCGCGGTCGTGGCGCTGTCCGCCGCGTTCCCGGAATACATGAGCCGTTTCACCCGCCCGTTCGCGTATTTCCCCGCCTTTACGATTACGCTCGACCCGAATCTGGTGCAGTATTACCGCGTGCGAACGCCGCTGGAACTTTTGCAGGGCGGGACGCTCTACGAGGACGGCATGATTCCGCAATTATACGGGTACGCGTCGGGCGCGCTGGGCGCGGTCGCGATTGCGGCGATTCTGCTCGGCGGGGTTTGGCTGTTGGTGCGGCGGCAGTTGTCGCTGTATTCGACCGGCGCGTATGTGCTGGTCCTGCTGGTCGCGGCGATGGCGTTCGCGCCGGAGGACGCGGAAATGCTCAATTACGGCTGGTTGTACCTGCTGTCCGGCGGGATTTCGCTGGTCGCGGTCTTTTCGCTGAACGACCCGGCGACAATGCCGCGCACGGCGGTCGGGAAACTGCTGTCCGGCGGGATGGCCGGGGCGCTGACCTTTGTTTTCCGGCAGTATCTCGGCGGGGAAGGCGCTTTGCCCGCGGTGCTGGCGGTCAATCTGTTGACTCCGCTTCTGGAGTATTTCACCCTGCCGCGGGATTACTACGGGATCGGGAAACGCCGCAAGGCGGCGCCGAAGCAAGCCGCGCCCGCGGGGAGGCAGTCCTGATGGCGGAGAGCCGAAAAAACCGCCTGTATTCCGTGGAAATCACCGGAATCAACCCGGACGGCAACGGCGTCGGGCGTCTGGAGGACGGCATGGTGGTCTTTGTGCCGCTGACCGCGCCGGGGGACGTCGCGGTCGTGCGGGTCATCAAGGAAACGAAAAACTACGCGGTCGGCAGGCTTGAACAGTTGTCCGTCCCTTCGCCGGACCGACGCGACCCGCTTTGCCCGGTCTATCGGCGGTGCGGCGGGTGCGTGTTTCGGCATTTGCGCCCGGAGGCGGAGCGGAACGTCTTGCGGGAACTGGTCGAGAACGCGTTTCGGCGAATCGGGCACCTTGCCGTTTCGGTCGAACCGACGGTTTTCGTCAACGAGGAGCGCTACCGCAACAAGGTCGTCTATCCGCTTTGCGAACCGGAGCCGGGGCGTCCGGCGTTCGGGTACTATACCCGCCATTCGCATGCGGTGGTCGAACACGCGGACTGCCCGTTACAGGACCCGATTTTCGACCGCATTGCGATGTTTCACGTGAAACAACTTGCCGAGCGTCACGTCCCCGTCTGGAACGAAAAGCGGGGCACCGGGGTCGCGCGGCACCTGATGATGCGGCGGAACCGGGACGGGGAAGTGCTGGTCTGCATGGTCGCCGCAAAGCCGTTTCCACAGGCGCAAACGCTTGCGGAGGACCTTTTGCGGGCGTTCCCGGAGGTCGTCGGGGTGTCGCTGAACCTGAACCCGGCCCCCGGAAATGCGATTTTGGGGAGCGAAACGCGAACGCTTGCGGGTGCGCCCGTATTGCGGGACCGTTTGTGCGGAAAAACCTTTTTGCTGTCGCCGACGGCGTTCTATCAGGTCAACGCCGCCTGTGCGGAGGCGCTCTATCGGAAAGCGGCGGAATTGGCGGACCTCCCGGAAAACGGGGTCCTGCTGGACCTGTATTGCGGCGCCGGGACCGTCGGGCTGACCATGGTGCGGGACGGACAGAAGCTGCTCGGGGTCGAATTGGTCCCGGACGCGGTGGAGAATGCCCGCGAAAACGCCTTGCGGAACGGCAGGACGCCGGAAAACACGCGATTCGTGTGCGGGGACGCGTCGCTCGGCGTGCGGACGTGTGAAGAACGGTTCGGAAAGCCCGACGTCATCGTCGTGGACCCGCCACGCAAGGGGCTGTCGCGGGAAGTCCTCGCGACGTTGCTGTCCGCCGCGCCGGCGCGAATCGTGTATATTTCCTGCAACCCCGCGACGCTCGCGGCGAATTGCGAGACCCTCTGCAACGCGGAAGGGGACGTCCGCTACCGCGTGTCGTCCGCGACGCCGTTCCATATGTTCCCTTCGACCGGACACGTCGAGTGCATCGTGTTACTGTCGAGGAATATGGAATGATGGCGCCGATATTGCCGGCAGTGGCGCAACGGAGGGGTATTGACGCGTTTCGTTGCCGACCGAAACGGTACGCCCTTTCGGCAAAACGAGATATTTGAAAAATGTTTCACGTGAAACAAATTGCCCCGGCGGGGTGAAAAATGATAGGATTCGATAGAATGCGCCGGAATTCGCGAAGGATTCGGCGATGGGATAGGGAGAAAACGATGGGAATGAAGAAACGCATCGGAATTTTGGCGTCCGCCGTTCTGCTGTTCGCGACGGCGTGCGCGAACGTCGCTTTGCCGCCGGACGCGCTGAAGGAATCGACGTCCCAGCGACTGGAGGATATCGCGAGCGCCCTGCCGCAAACGGACGATTTCCGCGGGACATCGCTGACGATTCTGACGGAGGACGAATCGGTCGTCAACGGCGACGAGAATGCCGCCGGGTCCGTTCGGGAGGCGTTGCGGAACCGCAACGAGCTGATTCGCACGTCCTACGGCATGGAAGTCACGGTCAAAACCGTCCCGGAGGCGGATATCCTGCAAACCCTGCAGGACGCCCGGCAGGCGGGGCTGTCCGCGGGGGATTTGCTCTGCTATTCCGCCGAAACGACGGCGAGCCTGTGGGCGGACGGACTGTTGCAGGACCTGACCAAACTGCCGTATTTCTCGCTCGGAGAATCCTGTTTCGGGGCGGACGCGGCGGAGAAATTGCGGACGGGGGATGCGGTGTATCTGTTGCCCGACCCGTCGGCGCAAAGTTATGACGACGCCTATGTGCTGTTCTACGACCGCGAATTGGTGCGCGCGACCGGGCTCCCCCTGCCGGAGGCGCGGGTGACGGACGGCGATTGGACGCTTGCGGTATTTCAACAGTACGCGGAGGCGGTCGCGGCGTCGGTCATGCACAAGCAGAGCTATGATTTGCAGACCGACGTGTTCGGCTATTCCGCGAAAGACAGCACGGGGCTGTTGCCGTACCTGCTCTGGTGCGGGACGGACGACGCGCTGTTCGCGCGGAAGGATGGCGGGAAAACCGACTTCGTCTACGACACCGCCGAAACGTTGCGCGAACGCGTCGACCCGTTGCGCACGGTGTACGGGAGCGCCTGCCGAAGTCCGCTCGACGGCGACGAGGCGGCGAAGGCATTTTCGGAGGGGCGGCTGGGATTTCTGTTCGCGAAACTGGAGGAAATCAAGAATTTCTACGCCAATGCCAAACGGGAATACGGTATTCTTCCGCTCCCCAAGCGGGACGAGAAACAGCAGTCCTATCGCTGTCCGATAGCCGTGGACGGGCGGGTGTTTTCGGCGCCTTCCGCGGCGGCGGACCGTTCGCGGTGCGGTCTGGGGCTGCTCGCCGTATGCGCCGCCGGCGGCGGATTGCTGCAGGAGGCGGAGGTGCGGACCTATGTCACCTTGTACTCGATGGACAACGACCAGACCTGCATGCTGGAGACCCTGCTCGGCTGTGCCGATTTCGATTTCGGCTGGGTATACGGGACGCAAGAGCGCACGGTGCGCGGGCTGTCGACCGAACTGATGACCGACGTGCTGGTGAACGGCGTGTCGTATCCGAACGCGCTTCGCCCCTATCTCGACGGATTCCGGCAGTACGCGACGGAAAATTTCTCCTGATTTCCCCGCCGAAACCCTTGACGAACGCGGGAGGTTGTGCTAAAATGGAAGAGCAAAGAGAGAATACCGAAAAAGGAGAACCGAAAACATGAATGCAAAGAAAACCGTAGAAGACCTTCAGGTCGCCGGCAAGCGGGTGCTGGTCCGCTGTGACTTCAACGTGCCGACCAAGAACGGCGTGATTACCGACGACACGCGCATCGTCGCCGCCCTGCCGACCATCGAATATCTGGTCCGGCAGAACGCGAAGGTCATTCTCTGCTCCCATATGGGCAAGCCGAAGGGGCAGCCGTTGCCGGAGTACTCCCTCGCGCCGGTCGCGAAACGTCTGGAGGAGAAACTCGGCAAGCCCGTCGTGTTCGCCGCGGACGACAACGTCGTGGGCGAGCAGGCGAAGGCAGCCGTCGCCGCGATGAAGGACGGCGACATCGTGTTGCTGCAAAATACCCGCTACCGCGCGGAGGAGACCAAGAACACCGAAAACTTCTCGAAGGAACTCGCGTCCCTCGCGGACCTGTTCGTCAACGACGCGTTCGGCGCGGCGCACCGCGCGCATTGCT
>CANQTR010000103.1 GCA_947626805.1 uncultured Clostridia bacterium | reverse complement strand
GGTTTCGCGGAAGTCGTCCGTGCGGCGGGCGGCGACCCGGACGCGGCGCTGCGGCTGATGATTGCCGACAAGATGGAGGACCTCATGAAGGTGCAGGTCGAGGCCATCAAGAATATCAAAATCGACAAGGTCACGGTTTGGGACAGCGGTGCGAACGGCACGAACGGCAAGACTTCGACGGCGGGCTTTCTGTCCGGGCTGATGAAGTCCGTCCCGCCGCTTGAAGAACTGTTCAACATGGCGGGGCTGTCGTTGCCGGAATACCTCGGCAAGCGCAAGGACGCGTCCGCGGAAACGCCGGAAACGCCCGCTGATTCCGAGGGTGCCACCGCATGAGCGGCCCGACGCTCCCGCCGAAACGATTGCTCATCAACGCCGCCTATGCGCTCATTGTCCTGTTCGTATCCTTCGCGATTGCACAGGTCGTCGGTACGGTTTTCGGGTGGGTCCTCCGCCCGGAAACCGCCGTGCAGGCGGATATGCGGTACAATTACAACGTCGCTTACCCGATTCGGGGAATCGCGGCGTTGGCGGCGTACTTCCTTTCGCTTTGGTGCAGCGGCAGGACGCACGCTTACCGCGTCGCTTTCTCCTTGCGGGAAACGATGACCCGGTTCGATTTCCTCGTCGAAACGCTCCCGGCGCTTTTGCTCCTGCAAGTGTTGCTCTATCGGTTCTGCTGGTCGGCCCTGCCGTCGTGGTACCTCGCGGGCGGGCTCGCGTCGCTGTTCGGTCTCATTTGTCCGGGCGATATGTACAGCATGGACTTTGGCGGAACGTCCGTCGAGGGGCTGATGGATATCGACGCGATTTCCCTGCAGTATTACCTTTGGCTGCAGATTCTCGTCGACGTCGTCATCGCGGTCGGCGCGGTGTTGCTCCTGTGGAAGGCGCGCCGTTCCGGGGAACGCGCCGCCGCTGCCGCGCACGAACGGCAACTCGCCGAGATGCGCCGCGACAGCGGGTTGGAGTGAGGCACCTCGCCGAAAAGCGTCGTAAACTGTTGAAAAATTTTCCGGTCGTGGAAACACGGCCGGATTTTTTGCATAGAACCGATTTTTCCGTGGAACACTACCCAAAAAAGGGAAAGGAACGGGAAAACGCATATGAATCAGCAACCGGAACACCCGACGGGACTGCTCGGCAGCGACGAGGTGCCGCTCGGATTCGGCATGGCGCTCGCACAGAACGAAAAGGCGCTTGCGGCGTTCGGGCGCATGGACGAACGGCAGAAACAGCGCGTCCTCTACGACGCGCGGCACGTCCGAAGCAGGGAAGAGATGCAGAACGTCGTCGACCGCATCGGGGACCTGTCATGAAGCGCGCAATCGCCCTCTTTTGTTTCCTCGCGCTTTCGCTCTCGGCGATAACCGTCTACGCTTTGCAGAACGTTGTCTCCCTCCGCAAGACCTACGAACTCCTGACCCCGGCGAGCGCCGGCTACCCCGACGAGGACTACCAACTCACAAACGGGCGCTACGGCACGCCGGTCGTGACCGATACGGGGAGCAATTTCTACCGCAACCCGGAATACGTCGGGTTCCGCCGCGACGACGCGAATGCGGACGGCAATTTCGTCATTCTGCTCGACCTCGGCGAGTCCCTCAACGACCTGACCGCCTTCGAACTCAGTTACCTCAACGAGCCGTCCGTCGGCATTTTCGCGCCCGTTCACGTCGCTTTTTACGGGAGCGACGCGCGGGACGGGGATTTCGCCTTCCTCGGCGAGCGGTCGATTGACGAGTCGACCGACCCCGTGTCAACGGTCGCGGGCGTCGCAATCGTCGAGCCGGAAAGCGCGTTTACCGGGCGGTATCTCATGGCGGTTGTGACCCCGCGCGCGACCTACGTTTCGGACGACGGCGCCGAACTTCCGGTCGTCTGGACGTTCCTCGACGAACTGACCGTCCTGCAGGGGACGCGCCCGCTTCTGCCCGGCGAGGAACCGTCCCCGAACGCGTCCGCGGCGGAAAACGCCATCGCGCCGGTTTCACCGGTCGTCGGGGACCGCGGTCTGGTGCTTTTGGCTGTGCTCGGCGCGTCCGCGTTTGCCGCCGTCGCGCTGGTCGGACGACGGCGAAGCTGAGCGCCGCGCGGGAACCCGCGCCTCCGTCGCAAAGCGAAAACTGCAAAAAAACGCGCCCGGCGGGAAAACCGTCGGGCGCGGACTTTTAGGGATTCGTGTATCCCGTTTGCGTACTTAGTTGAGTTCCGCGAAGTACTTGATGGTGCGGACCATTTGCGAAACGTAGGAGTTCTCGTTGTCGTACCACGAAACGACCTGCACCTGATAGGTGTCGTCGCCGACCTTGCTGACCATGGTCTGGGTCGCGTCGAACAGCGAGCCGTAGGTCATGCCGATGACGTCGGAGGAAACAATCTGGTCGGTGTTGTAGCCGAAGGATTCGGTCGCGGCGTTCTTCATCGCGGCGTTGACGGATTCCTCGGTGACGTCCTTGCCCTTGACGACGGCGACGAGAATGGTGGTCGAACCGGTCGAGGTCGGGACGCGCTGGGCGGAACCGATCAGTTTGCCCTTCAGTTCGGGAATGACGAGACCGATCGCCTTCGCGGCGCCGGTGGAGTTCGGGACGATGTTCATCGCGCCGGCTCTGGAGCGACGCAAATCGCCCTTTCTTTGCGGACCGTCGAGAATCATCTGGTCGCCGGTGTAGGCGTGGACGGTCGTCATGATACCGGAGAGAATCGGGAAGTTGTCGTTGAGCGCTTTCGCCATCGGGGCGAGGCAGTTCGTCGTGCAGGACGCGGCGGAAATGACCGTGTCGTTCGCGTTGAGGATATCGTTATTGACGTTGAAAACGATGGTCTTGGGCATCTCGAACTGGTCGGGAGCCTTCTTATTGGACGCCGGCGCGGAGATGACGACCTTCTTGGCGCCCGCAAGAATGTGCTTGTTGGCGTCGGCGATGTCGGTGTAGAAACCGGTGCATTCCAGCACGACGTCCACACCCAGCGCGCCCCACGGGCAGTTCGCGGCGTCCTTTTCCGCGTAGATTTTGATCGCCTTGCCGTCGACGACGATGGAATCCTCGGTACATTCGACGGTGTGCGCCGGCTCCTTGCCGAACTTCCCGCAGAAACCGCCCTGCGCGGTATCGTACTTGAGCAGGTGCGCGAGCATCTTCGGGCTGGTCAGGTCGTTGATGGCGACGACCTCATAGCCCTCGGCGTCGAACATCTGACGGAACGCGAGACGACCGATACGGCCGAAACCGTTGATGGCAACTTTGACAGACATGATTTTACCTCCAAAATGAATTTCTTGGTTTCCTTTTTTTACCATTCTATATTGTATACCAATTCCCGGAAAAAAACAAGGGTTTTTGATGAAATTTTCTCGCTTTTTTGCGTGAATTTCTTGTTCACCCTGATGAAAAGGGCGGTCTTATGCTTTCCCGATGTACGTCCGCACGCGCAGCGTCGCGCCGCAACGCTTTGCGACGGCGTGGCAGAGCGTCAGGCGGTACTTGTCGAGCGTTTCGCCGACGACGGTCATGACTACGTTCGGAACGTACTTCGCGCATTCCTCCGTGAACGCGAGCACCGCGTCGAACGCCTTTTCTCCCGCTTCCGGTCTGCAGAGCGCGGCATATTCTGCCGCGTCCGGCGCGTTGAGGCTGACGGACACGCAGTCGAGTAGCCCCGCAAAGCGGGGAATGCTGTCGGAGAAGCCGTAAAGCATCGCCTGCCCGTTGGTGTTCAGCCGAATCGGCAGGGAATAGGTCGCTTTCAGTTTCGCGGCGACCTGCAGCAGCACGTCCATACGCATCGTCGGTTCGCCGTAGCCGCAAAAGACGAACTCCCTGCACGGTCCGCCCGCGCGAAGCAGGTCCTGCACGGCTTCAAACGCCTCCTCCGCGGTCGGTTCGCGGTCCAGCCAAAGGCTGTCGCTCCCGTACGCGCCGTCGCCGTTGTTGCGAATACAGAACGTACAGCGGTTGGTACAGCGGTTGGTCAGGTTGAGGTAAATCCCGTCGCCGACGCGATAGGCGTAGGTATTAGCTTTCAATGCGAAACAGCCTCCTTGCGTTTTCTTCGGTCTCCCGCTCGACGGTTTCGAACGGCACGCCCCGCACCTCCGCGAGTTTTTGCAGGGTATACCGCAACATACCACTGTCGTTGCGTTCCCCGCGGTGGGGGACCGGCGTGAGGTAGGGCGCGTCGGTTTCGACGAGGTACCGGTCGGACGGCGCCCACGCGGCGACTTCCGGCGCCTGCCGGGCGTTTTTGAACGTCAGGACCCCGGAAAAGGAGAGGTACCACCCCAGTCTGACCAGCTCCTTCGCCAGTTCGACCGAGCCGGAAAACGAGTGGAGCACCCCGGTCACGTTCGGGAATTCCCGCAAAATCGCCAGCACGTCCCCGTGCGCGTCCCGGTCGTGGACCGAAACCGGCATGCCGGTCTTTTCCGCGAGCGCCAATTGCGCGCGGAACGCGGCTTTCTGCACGTCGCGGGGCGGGGTCTCGTAGTGGTAATCCAGTCCGATTTCCCCGAGCGCGACGACGCCCGGCAGTCCGAGCATGGTCTCCAGTTCCGCAAGGAGCGCGGGGGAGAGGGTCTCCGCGTGCTCCGGGTGCAGTCCGACGGCGGCGTATATCCCGCCGTGCGTTGCCGCGAGGTCGACCGCCGCGCGCGAACTTGCGAGGTCGCACCCGATGGCGACGATACCGGTCACCCCGGCTTGCCCGAACAGCCGTCCGAGCAGTTCCTCCCGGTCGGCGTCGTACAGCCGGTCGTCGTAGTGGGCGTGGGAATCGAACATCAGTGCACCCTGCTCCCGGCGGGGACCCCGTCGGCGAACAGCACCTTCACCCCGTCCGGCGTATCCGCCGCCAGCAGCATTCCCTGACTTTCCACCCCGCGCAATTTTGCGGGTTTGAGGTTGGAAACCACGACGATGTGCTTTCCGGTCAGGTCCTCCGGTCGGTACCACGGGGAAATGCCGGAGACAATCTGCCGCGTTTCCGCGCCGAGCGAGACCTGCAGTTTCAGCAGCTTCTCCGAACCTTCGACCGGCTCGCAGGAAAGCACCTCCCCGACGGTCAGCGCGACCTTGCCGAAGTCCTCGATCCCGATGACTCCCGGCGCGACCTCCGCCACGGGCTTTTCGGGCTTCTTTTCGGGTTTTTTGCCCGCCTTTTTCTTCGCCAGTTCCGCGAGGAACTTCTTTTCGTCGATACGGGCGAACAGAATCGGCGCGTCGCCGAGCGTATGTCCGGCGCACGGGTAGGCGTATGCGAACGTTCCGTCGCAAATTTCCGGCTTTTCCGCCGTCAGAATCCCGTCGATACGAGATGCCGCGTCCGGCAGGAACGGGGACAGCATGACGTTGCACAGCCGTATGCTCTCGACGAGGTTCGCAAGCACGTCGGCCAGTTCCTGCCGCCTGGATTCGTCTTTCGCAAGCGTCCACGGCGCGGTTTCGTCGATATACTTGTTGCAGCTCTTGAGCGCGAGGAACACTTGCGCGAGCGAATCCGACGCGCTGTATTCCTCCAAAAGCCGATACGCGTTCGTCAGTTTTTCCGAAACCGACCGCTTGAGCGTTTCGGCGGCGGGCGAATCCGCCCCGCCGTACGACGGGACGACCCCGCCGAAGTACTGCTTCACCATCGCGACGGTGCGCGAAACGAGGTTGCCGAGCGTGTTGGCGAGGTCGGCGTTGGTCCGCTGGATGAGCAGTTCGTACGAGATGTTCCCGTCCTGATAGAACCCCATTTCGGCGAGCAGGTAGTACCGCACGGCGTCCAGCCCGAATTCCGCAATCAGTTCGTCGCCGTAGAGCACGTTGCCCTTGGATTTGGACATCTTGTCCTGGTCGAACAGCAGCCACGGGTGACCGAGCACCTTCTTCGGCAG
>CANQTR010000102.1 GCA_947626805.1 uncultured Clostridia bacterium | reverse complement strand
CCGTAAAAGGCGAACCGCAGGAACGCCGCGAGGGTGGATTTTCCGCTCTCGTTCGGGGCGCACAGCAGGTTGACGCCCTCCGACGGCTCCAGGACGAAGTTCTTCAGTTTTCCGAACGCGACGATTTCGACGCGCTCGACGACGACCTTGCGTTGCTCCGCCATCCGTCCGCACCCCCCTCAGAATCCTTCAAAATCGACGTCCGCGATGTTGCGCCCGTCCAGCGCGAGCAGCCCGTACCGCAACGCCTGCTCGTACAGTTCGGCGTCCGCGCCGGGTTGCGCCTGCTTTTCCCGCATGAGGCGGAAGAACACACCCTTGAGCGTCCCGCTCCGCTCGATAGCGGTCAGGTCCGGGGCGAGCACCGTCCGGTCGACCGTTTCGACCGCGCACGCACCGTCCGGGGGCGTTATCTCTTCCGGCAGAAGCAACAGCCCGTCCTTCACTTCCCCGGTCAGAAAGACCCGTAACGTCGTGTCCGCGCCGTAGGTCCGCGCCAACGCACGGACCCGTTCGAGCGCCTCCAGCCGCGTGCACCCGGTCACGTCGCAATCCGCAAGTTCGTACCGCCGTTTGGAAATGCGGACGAACCGCAAATCCGCCTTCCCCTTTTCCACCGTGCCGCACAGCACGCCCTTTTCGCCGGTCTCGTCGAATCCGCGCCCCTCCAGACAGCCGGGGTACGCCCAGTAGACCCGCCCGGCGGCGGTCTGCTCGCATTGCAGTCCGGTCCCCTTGTGGATATGTCCGAGCGCGACGTAGTCGAACCCGCTCGCGGCGAGGTCGGCGCGGGTGAACGACCCGTAGCCGCTCCGCCCGTCGAGGTCGCCGTGACAGCAGAGCAGGTTGACGCGGTCCGGGTCGCGCGGCGGATAGCCGGTCAGGGGGTTCTCCCGGCAGTCGGCGCCGTCAAAGGCGAACCCGTACACGTCCACCCCCAGGTCGTCCAGCCGGACGCGCTCCTTTTGCGGACCGAAAAGATGTACGTTCTCCGGCAAGCGCATCCGGCGGTAGGGGGAGGACGGGGTCAGCGGGTCGTGATTGCCCGGCGAAAGGAAGAACCGGCAGTCCGGGCAGGACGAAAGTTCCCGTTCGAGCAGGGCGCTCGTTTCCGGCGTGACGGATTCGCCGTCGAACAGGTCGCCGCTGAGCAGGCAGACCTGTATCTTCTGCAGGCGGATATACAGCATGACCGAGGAAAGGTCGCTCCGCAATTCCGTGCGGCGGCGCTCCGCCTCGCGCGGGGAACGCAGGGAAAACGGGGAATCCAGGTGGAAATCCGCCCCGTGCAGGATTCGAATCGCAGGCATTTTCTGTCCCTCCCGTTCAGACGGTGATGAAAGCGCTCATGGTCCCGCGCACCGGACCGCTCCGGCGATGGGAAAAGAACCGGACCGGGTCGCACCGCGTGCAGAGGTTCGCGCAAGAGACATGCGCCTCCCGCAACCCGGCGGCAAGCAGCAATCGGCGGTTCGCCTCGGTCAAATCAAGGCGGTACTTCCCGTCCCCGCACGGGGAAAAACAGCCGTCCAGCCCCGCGCCGCGGGCGAGGAAAGCGTCGCGCACCTCCCCGCCGACCTCGTAACAGCAGGACCCGATACAGGGTCCGACGGCGGCGAGCAGGTCGGACGGGCGCGACCCGAACCGGCAGAGCAGGGCGACCGCGTTCGCGGAAATACCGCCCGCCGTCCCCCGCCACCCCGCGTGCACCGCGCCGCACCGTTTCCCGACCGGGTCGTACAGCAGAATCGGCACGCAATCCGCGCTCCGGACGGAAAGCAGCAGGTTCGGGGTGTCCGTGACCAACCCGTCCACGCCGTACGGGAACTTCGGCTTCGTCACGCCCACGCCCCGTTCCGGCTCCCCGACCGCGTCCACGCGGGACGTATGGGACTGATAGGTACGGCAGACGTCGCCGGCGGAAAGCCCGAAAATGCCCGCCGCACGGGCGTAATTCTCCCGCACGTTGTCCTCGCTGTCCCGCTCCTCCGCGACGCCGACGGCGAAATTCCAGCCGCCGAACGGTCCGCGGCTCACCCCGCCGACACGCGTCGAAAACAGGTGCCTCGCCCCCGCGCCGTCGAGCAGCGGCGAAGTCAGGTAACGCTCCCCGCCCGGTCCGATATGCTCCGTCCACGCCTTTTCCATGGCACTTTTCCCCTTTCGCCGTCGCTTGCTATCATTATAGCAAAAAAACGGGAAAAATGCAAGTCCGTTTTCGCTTTTCCCTTGACAAAAAGCGTGCGTTCGGGTATAATGAGAGAAAGGACGGAATGCGGGGAGGCGCGCGCGTGGCGAAAAACCGAATGGGCTCCGCGAGCGGGCAGGAAAAATGCTTGCGATTCCTGTACGGCTGCCTGCCGGGGCGCGCGCTGCTGCGGCTCTGCCGGGCGCGGTGGGTATCCCGCGTCGTAGGGGCGTACATGAACAGCCCGCTTTCCGCCGGACGGGCGAAACGGACCGCGAAGAAGTGGCGGGTCGACCCGTCGCAATTCGAAGGGGACATTTTGCGGACGTACAACGCGTTCTTCACCCGCAAGCGCAAAGCGGGGTTCTCGCCGGACGGACTGCCGGCGGACGCCCTGCTCTCCCCCGCCGATTCGCGCCTGACCGTCGTGCCGTTGCGGGAAGGGACCGCCTTCCCGGTCAAGCAGGCGCCGTACACGGTCTCCGAACTGCTCGGCGACGTGGAAGAGGCGAAACGGTACGAGAACGGGTTCGCGTTCGTGTTCCGCCTTTCGGTGGAGGATTACCACCGCTATATCTACCCGGACGGCGGGCGGGAGGTTTCCCACCGGTTCCTGCCCGGCACGCTCCACACGGTCAACCCGATTGCCCTCGAAAAACTGCCGGTCTTTCACCGCAACTGCCGCGAAGTGACGTACCTCGACTGTGAACGGTGCGGGCGGGTCGCGTTCGTGGAGGTCGGGGCGATGCTCGTCGGGCGAATCGTCAACCGGCACCCCGCGTCGTTCGCGCGGGGGGAGGAGAAGGGGTATTTCGAGTTCGGCGGGTCGACCGTCGTGCTCCTGCTCCGTCCGGAAACCGTCGAACCGGCGGAACGAATCCTGCAAAACAGCCTCGCCGGCGCGGAGACCGTCGTCCGGCTCGGCGAACCCGTCGGACGAATCCCGTAAAAAAGGGAGAAACGAACCCTTACAGTATAGAAAGGAAGGTAAAACCCCATGGCAAACAACGATTTGGACTTCACCCTCGAAGAGGAGACCGAAACGACCGCCCCCGAACAGACCGAGGACCTCGACGAGACCCTCGGCGAGCCCCTCGAAGCCGAGGAAGAAACGGAGAACGGGGAAAAGCCGGTCCGCAAGTGCTCCAACAAGCACCGCGCCATCCTCATCGGCGGGATCGCGCTCGGCGTCGCCCTCGCGGCGCTCATCGCGGCGCTCACCGCGATGCACGTGAGAAGGAAAGACTGAAAACACCCCAAAAAAGGCAAGGACGCCGCGCCGCCGCAAAGGCGTCCGCGGCGTTTCGCCTGTTTCGACAGAAAGGAAGGGAACCCCATGAAAATCACCGACAGCATTCGCTGGGTCGGCGTCAACGACCACGACGTCGACCTGTTCGAAGGGCAGTACCCCGTTCCGAACGGAATGGCGTACAATTCCTACCTGATTCTCGACGGCAAGGTCGCCGTCATGGACACCGTCGACGCCCGTTTCCGGCACGAATGGCTGGATAACCTCCAGAACGCCCTCGGCGGCAGACAGCCGGATTACCTCGTCGTCCAGCACATGGAACCGGACCATTCCGCCAACATCGACGCGTTCCTGCAGGTCTATCCGCGCGCGACGGTGGTCGCCTCGGCGAAAGCGTTCGCGATGATGCAGAACTTCTTCGGCACCGATTACGCCGACCGCCGGCTGGTGGTCGGAGAGGGGGACGAACTTTCGCTCGGGACCCACGTCCTGCATTTCCGCACCGCCCCGATGGTGCATTGGCCGGAGGTGCTCGTGACCTACGACAGCGCCGACAAGGTGCTGTTCTCCGCCGACGGGTTCGGCAAGTTCGGCGCCCTCGACCGCGAGGAGGAATGGGACTGTGAGGCGCGCCGGTACTACTTCGGCATCGTCGGCAAGTACGGCGCGCAGGTGCAGGCGCTCCTGAAAAAGGCGCAAGTGCTGGACATTCGAATCATCTGCCCCCTGCACGGTCCGGTGCTGACCGAAAATCTGGGGCATTACCTCGGGCTTTACGACATCTGGTCCTCCTACGGCGTGGAGAGCGAGGGCATCGTCGTCGCCTATACGTCGGTCTACGGGCATACGAAGCAGGCGGTCGAACTGCTGGAGAACGAACTCCGCGCGAAGGGCTGTCCGAAGGTCGTCCTGCACGAC
This sequence comes from uncultured Clostridia bacterium, assembly GCA_947626805.1. Lineage (GTDB taxonomy): Bacteria > Bacillota > Clostridia > Oscillospirales > CAG-382 > Coliplasma. Next base: position 1,530 of record CANQTR010000102.1, on the reverse strand, counting down.
CTCGCCCGCTGTGACCAGACCGAGGCGCTCGAGGACGCGTTCCGCTACGGGACGCTCGTGCTCGCGACGACGACCTATAACGCGGAGATTTTCCCGTTCATGCACACGTTCCTGACCGCCCTCGCCGAACACGGCTACCGCAACCGCACCGTCGCGCTGATGGAAAACGGCTCGTGGGCGCCGCTCGCGGCGAAGGGGATGCGCGAACTGCTCGCCCCCTGCAAGAACCTGACCTTCGCGACCCACACGGTCCGTATCCTGTCGGCGCTCAACGAGGAGAGCCGCGGGGCGGTCAAGGCGCTCGCCGAGGAACTCTGCCAAAGCTACCTCGCCCGCAAGGAGGAAACGGCGAACAAGAACGACCCGACCGCCCTGTTCAAACTCGGCTACGGGCTGTACGTCGTCACCTGCCGGGACGGGCAAAAGGACAACGGCCTGATTGTCAACACGGTCGCGCAAGTCGCCGACGCGCCCAACCGCGTCGCCGTCACCATCAACAAGCAGAACTATTCCCACCACATCATCAAGCAGACCGGCGTCCTCAACGTCAACTGCCTGACCGTCGACGCCCCGTTCCGCACGTTCGAAACCTTCGGGTTCCAAAGCGGTCGGACGGCGGACAAGTTCGCGGGAATCGAGGAATTGCGCTCGTCGAACGGTCTCCGCTTCCTCCCGCGCGACATCAACGCCCTGCTTTCGCTGAAGGTCGAGCAGTACGTCGACCTCGGTTCGCACGGGATGTTCCTGTGCAGTGTGACGGAGTCGCGGGTGATTTCGTCGGCGGAGAGCATGACCTACGCCTACTACCACGCCAACGTCAAGCCCAAACCCAAAACCGAGGGCAAGAAAGGCTACGTCTGCAAGATTTGCGGGTACGTCTACGAGGGCGACGAACTGCCGGAGGACTTCATTTGCCCGCTCTGCAAGCACGGCGCCGCCGATTTCGAGCCGATTACGTGAAGCGCTTCGCTTTTTGGGGGACAAACACAATCGCGGCGGCTCGCAACGCAATTGCGCCGTAGATTTCGCCGCCGTATTTCCCCGCTTTTCGCAAAATAAGGCGTTCCTTCGCGAAAAAAAGGAACGCCTTTTTTCGTCTTTCCTCTTGACAAAACCGCTTTCGCGTAGTATCATAGGAAAAAACTATTTCACCTATCTGTTTCCTGTATCTTGCGGGAAACAATTCACCGGGTACGGAAGGAACGATATTTCTATGGAAAACAACCGTTGGGAACTCAACCGCAACCTCGCGCAAATGCTCAAAGGCGGGGTCATCATGGACGTCACGACGCCGGAGCAGGCGAAAATCGCCGAAGCGGCGGGTGCGTGCGCGGTCATGGCGCTCGAGCGAATTCCCGCGGACATTCGCGCCGCGGGCGGCGTATCCCGCATGAGCGACCCGAAGATGATTCGGGGGATTCAGGAGGCGGTGTCCATTCCGGTCATGGCGAAGTGCCGTATCGGGCATTTCGCGGAGGCGCAGATTCTGCAGGCGATTGAAATCGACTACATCGACGAAAGCGAAGTGCT
>CANQTR010000101.1 GCA_947626805.1 uncultured Clostridia bacterium | reverse complement strand
CCGATTAGTTTACCACATCCCGGACCGTTTGTCAAGGGGTTTTTGCAAAAAAGTTCGACTTTTTTTCGTCGCCCCCCCGCTCCCCTCGCGGCGTATTCGTATTCTATCATGCTTTTTTCCCTTTGTCAAGAGGATTTTCAAACTTTCCGCACCATTTTTTGCAAAAAAAATCCGGCAGCGTCGGAAATTTTCAAGCAAACGCGTGCGTTCGCCCCGCGTCCGCACGGCGAACGCGAAACGCTACCTTATTATAATAGGCGTTCCCGCGCGCCGACCCCGCGCGGCGCGTGCTACCGGTGCGCGCTCGCGAAAAAGGCGACGATTTCCCCAAAACTGTGCATACTGCACAAATCCATGATGAAAAATTCTGTTTATTTGAACCCCTGCAAACCCGTTGCAATTCCGGGCGGAATCCGTTATAATATAAAAGGTATCCATGCGACAATAAAGAAAGGAACAAGAACGATATGGCAACAGTCGAAATGAAACAGATCCGCAACGTGGCGCTGTTGGGGCACAGCGGGTCCGGGAAAACCTCTTTGGCAGAAGCGATGCTTTACCTTTCCGGCGGAAGCGACCGTCTGGGGAAGACCGCGGAAGGTACCTCCGCACTGGATTACGATCCGGAAGCGGTCCGGCGGAAAATCTCGATCTCTGCGGGCTTTGCCCCGGTGCAGTGGAAGGATGCAAAAATCAATACGATTGACACGCCGGGGCACCCGGGTTTTGCGGGCGAAGTCTCGCAAGCGCTTCGCGTCGCGGACAGCGCAATCATCGTGGTGGACGCGAAGGCGGGTATCCAGGTCGGCACGGAGCTGGCTTGGTCGAGCGCTGTTGACGCGAGGCTCCCGCGCGCGTTCTTCCTGAATAAATTTGACGACAACGAGGCGCGGTTCGCGAAATTGCTTGACGCGCTGCATGAGCAGTTCGGGCGTTCCGTCTGCCCGATTACCATTCCGATGGTGCAGGACGGCGAAGTGCGCGGCGCAATCGACCTGGTCGACATGGAAGCGCACACGTTCGACGCACAGGGGCACCACCACGTCCAGCCGATTCCGGACGAATCCAAGGACGCGGTCGAAAAGTTCCGCGAAATGCTGCTCGAAGCGGTCGCCGGGACCAGCGAGGACCTGATGAACAAGTACTTCGGCGGGGAGACCATTTCCCACATGGAGATCAGCACCGCCATTCACGAAGGCATCATCCACGGGGAAATCGTCCCCTGCTTCTGCGGGTGCGCGACGAAGCTCTGGGGCGTCTGGACCCTGCTCAACTGTATCGCCGAGTCCTTCCCGCGTCATTCCGCGAAGGGTTCCGAGCAGAGCGTCGACGGCGACGAAATCGCCATCCAGCCGGACGGCGCGCCCGCCCTCTTCATCTTCAAGACGGTCGCGGACCCGTTCGTCGGGAAAATGTCCTTCTTCAAGGTCATGAACGGCACGCTCAAGGCGGACTCGACGCTCCGCAACGCCCGCGACGGGGCGACGGAACGTCTTAGCAAACTCTTTACCGTCCGCGGCAAGGCGCAAACCGAGGTGGATTCGCTCGCTTGCGGGGACATCGGCATGGTTTCCAAACTGTCCTCCGCCGCCACCGGCGACACGCTCTCCTGGTCCGGCGACGTGCAGTACGCGCGGACGGAATACCCCGCCCCCTGCTATACGCAAGCCATTCTCCCGACCGCCAAGGGCGACGAGGACAAAATCTCCTCCGGTATCGCCCGCCTGCTGGAAGAGGACATGACCTTGCGGTACGAGGTCGACCCGTCGACCAAGCAAATGCTCCTGTCGGGGCTCGGCGGCACGCACCTCGAACTGACGCTCGCCAAACTGAAATCCCGCTACGGTATCACGGTCAAACTGGAGGACAAGCGCATCGCCTACCGCGAAACCATTCGCAAGTCCTGCCGGATTGAGGGCAAACACAAGAAACAGTCCGGCGGCCACGGGCAGTACGGCGACGTGTGGATTGAGTTCTCCCCCGGCGAAGCGGAAGGGCTGACCTTCACGGAAAGCATCGTCGGCGGCTCGGTCCCGAAGAACTTCCACCCCGCCGTGGAAAAGGGTCTGCAGGAATGCATGCAGAAGGGCGTTCTCGCCGGCTACCCGGTCGTACATCTCGCCGCGAACCTGTTCGACGGCTCCTACCACGACGTGGACTCCTCGGAAATGGCGTTCAAAACGGCGGCGTCGATTGCGTTCCGCGACGGACTGCCGAAGTGCGCGCCGGTCCTGCTCGAGCCGATTGGCGAACTGCACGTCCTGATCCCGGACGGACAGGTCGGCGACGTCATCGGCGACCTCAACAAGCGCCGCGGACGCATCATGGGCATGAACCCCGCCGAGCACAAACGCGGTTACAGCGTCGTCGACGCGGAAGTGCCGGAGGCGGAAATGGGCGATTACGTGCACGTCCTGCGCGCGCTCTCGCAGGGACGCGGCAGTTTCTCCTTCCAGACCACCGGCTACGCCGAAGTCCCCGCGAACATCGCGGAGAAAATCATCGCCGACGCGAAAGCGGGCGCATAAAGCGATTTTTTCGGGTCGGAGGGGCGGTTTTTCCGTCCCTCCCCCCGCCCGCGCGGAATTTTCGCCGGACTTTCGGCGCAAAAATTCCGGAAGGGGTTGACTTTTTCGGGTTTTTGTGTTATCCTGTATGCGAAAATTCAGAATTTCCCAATTTTTGGGGGAGAAAGGGGTGTGTTCGCTGTGCGGAGAATGCGGCTTTCCTGCATTTTACTGCTCGCGTTCCTGATGTCATTCCTGTGTGCGGTGCCTGCTTTTGCGGAGGACGCTCCCGCGGACGGCGCGTCGGCGGAAAATCCGCTTGCGGGGAAAAGCGTGCTGTTTGTGGGGGACTCTATCTGCGAGGCCATCTGCGAAGCGGCGGGCGGCCGGTGGGAAACCGGCAAGTCCATCACGGGCTGGGCCGGGCGAATCATCGAAAACAACGGCATGACCGGCGCTAACCTCGGTAAGAGCGGCGCGTCCGTTTCCAACTGCCGCGGCGCCAACATGGTCGTCAACCAGCTTGCCGCGCAAAGCCAGGTCAATACCGATTACGACTACGTCATCATGCACGGCGGGGTCAACGACGCCTGGGACAGCGCGCCGGTCGGCGAAATGACCGAAGGGTTCGACGGTCCGTTCGTATATTCGACGTTCGCGGGCGGGCTGGAGGATATGTTCCATTACGCGAAGGAAACCTTTCCGAATTCGCAATTCGGGTTCATCATCAACTTCCAACTGCCCAGCGCGACCTACGGGCGGTTGAGCGACATGACCGAATACGTCGATATGACCATCAAAATCTGCGAAAAATGGGAAATCCCGTACCTCGACCTCTATAACAACGAATCCATCAACGGGGAACTGAAGGGGACCACCACGGCCTACCTGCACGACTATATCCACCCGAACAAGGACGGCTACGACATCATCACGCCCTATGTGGAGAATTGGCTGAAGACCGTCGCGGACGGGACGTACGCTTTCCCGTCGGAGGAACCGTCCGAAAGTTCGGACGCCGTTTCGGAAGAATCGTCCGAGGCGGAGAGCGAACCCGTCGCGGAAAGCGGCGAAGCGTCGGACGAAACGTCGGAAACGTCCTCCGAGGGCGGCTGGTTCTCGGTCGGGAACGTCGTTTCGCTGGTCATTTCCATTCTGGTGTTGCTCGCGGCAATCGCGACGCTGACGTTCACGCTCCTGCAACGCCGTAAGAACCGTTCCAAATGACACAAAGCAAAAACACATAAAGGGGAAAGGAAAATCATCATGAAGAAACTGACAGTTCTGCTACTCGCGCTTGCAATGCTTTGCACCTGTTTCGCGCTGGCGGCCTGCGGCGACGACGGCGACACGTCCTCCGCGACGTCCTCGTCGTCCGAAACTTCGTCCACAGCGTCCACCTCGTCGACCGCGACGTCGACGACCTCGTCCGCGACGTCGACCGCTTCGTCTACGGCGTCGTCTGACGCGTCCACGGCGACTTCGTCCGACGCGTCCTCCGCAACCTCGTCCGACGCGTCCTCCGCGACGTCCAGCGAAAACACCGCTGCCGCGCCCGGCACGTTCTGGCTCACCCATTACGATTCCGTCGGCAACGAGGGTTCCGGCGCGGTGCTCACCCAGCCCTATGAACACGGCGAGTACTGGCTGCACATCGCGTTCAAGCCGGTCGACGGCGAGGACGGCGTGTATGAAGTCGTCGATATTTCCGACGGTCTTGCGTCCGGGCAGGCGACGCCGCTCGCGATCCCGGAAGGCGGATTCGTCTACGCGGTCAACACGGGCAACAACTATCCCGCTCTCGGCGACGACACCAAGCCCAATTACAACAGCGAAAACGTCGTGAAAATGACGGACATTGCCAAGACCTGGAAGAAGGGCGACAAGTTCACCTTCACCGGCATCGACCTTGAGAACAAAACGGAAATCCCGACTTCGACGCCGGACGTCGAATGGTACGACCCGTCCTACGTCTGCACCGCGACCTATACGAAGGTCGGCTGATTCCCGAAGCACTTTTCAAAAAGGAGCGATCCGCCCCAAAACAAAAAAATCCTGCCAAAGGCGGGAAGAAAGGTGATTTACCATGAAAAAACTGACAGTTCTGCTGCTCGCGCTTGCGTTGCTCTGCACTTGCTTCGCGCTGGCGGCCTGCGGTGACAACGGCGACACTTCTTCGACAGATTCGTCCGCCGCGTCTACGGAATCTTCCGCGGCTTCCACTTCGTCCGCGGCGTCCACCGCGTCCTCCACCGCGTCGTCCGCTTCCTCTGCGGCGTCCTCTACGGCTTCGTCCGAGGCTTCCTCCGCCGCTTCGTCCGAAGCGTCTTCGGAAACGTCCTCCGAACCTGCTACGCCGACCGAAAAGCCCCTGTGGCTGACGCACTATGACAACGGCACGGTCGAAGGCTCCGGCGTCGTGTATAAAGAAACCGACACCGCCGGCGGCTGGTGGCTCCACATCGCGTTCAAGCCGGTCGACGGTGAGGACGGCGTGTATGAGATCGCCGAGATTACCAACGGCATCGCCGACGGAAAAGCCACAGCTGTTACAGTACCGGAAGGCGGCTTCGTCTACGCGCTGAACACCGGCAATAACTACACCTCCAGTGGCGGTGAAAACTTCACCAGCACCAACTGCAACAACATGATCGCGGACGCCCAGACCTGGAAGGTCGGCGACAAGTTCACCTTCACCGGCATCGACCTGGAGGACTTCACGAAAGTCCCGACGTCGACCGAGGGCACGAACTGGTACGACCCGTCCTACGTCTGCACCGCAACCTATACGAAGGTCGGCTAAACCGCCAAACAACATCTGAGGGGGACGTTTTGTCCCCCTTAGTCGTCTGACCGGAAAATTTTGCCAACGTTGCATCGAAGAAAGGCTGAAATTTATGAAAAAATTGACCGTTTTACTGCTCGCCCTCGCGCTGCTCTGCACCTGCTTCGCGCTGGCGGCATGCGGCGATGACGGCGACACGTCCTCCGCGGCGTCCACGTCGTCCGAAGCCTCGTCTAAGGCGGCGTCCACGTCGTCCACGGCGACCTCTTCTTCGTCCGCCTCTTCCGCAGCGTCCACGTCGTCCGCGGCGTCCACGTCCTCCGAAGCCTCGTCTTCCGCGGCGTCCACGTCCTCCGAAGAGCAGGTCGCACAGGCGAAACCGATGTGGGTCACGCACTACAACGACCCCATTTCCGAAGGCGCCGGCGTCATCATGACCAAACCGTATGAAGGCGCCGTCTGGTGGCTGCATATCCAGTTCACGCCGGTCGACGGCGAGGACGGGGTGTTCGAAGTCACGGACATTTCCGACGGCCGCTCCTATGGGGACGCGCACCCGCTGGACATCCCGGAAGGCGGCTTCGTCTACGCGCTGAACATCGGCAACGACTGGCCGAAGCTCATCAAGGACCATCCGGGCGAGTACGACGACCGCGCCAACGACCCGAACTATATCACCAAGACCTGCGACGCGATGATCGCCGTCGCCGCGACCTGGAAGAAGGGCGACAAGTTCCTCTTCACCGGGCTGGACCTCGAAAACGC
>CANQTR010000100.1 GCA_947626805.1 uncultured Clostridia bacterium | reverse complement strand
CCCTGCTGAACCTCGACGCGACGGTGCAAACGGGGTCGCTGACCCTCCGCCTGACCCTTCCCGCGACGGAACCGGGCGTACCGGGCTGGTCGCGGGAGAACGCGTTCATCGAACGAATCGAAGGGGGAACTGCCGAAAATGTACCGTGAACCGCGCCGTTCCGCGCGCGGCGAGACCTTCGCGGAGGTGCTCGCCGCCCTGCTGGTTGCGGCGCTTGCGCTGGTCCTGCTGACCGCCGCCCTCTCCGTCTGGGGCGCGCCGAAACCGGAGGAAAGCCTTCCGCCGGAGCGCGGGACCGTGCGCCTGACGTTTGCGTTGAGCGAGATGTCCTACGAAGCCGATTTAGACGTGCTGTTCGACGGGGAGGAGTACGACTGTGCACCGCCGTGACGGGGCAAGCGGTTTTGCGCTTGCGGAACTGCTGTCCGCGCTCGCGTCGGCGGGGCTGGTCCTGCTGGTCTGCCTGTTCGGCACGCTGTCCGCCCTGCACGCCTTGCGCGTCGTCAGCGAAAAGGCGACGGCGGACGCGCTCGCGGAAACGACGGCGCACTACCTGAAAACCGAACTTCGGTTCGCCGCCGACCCGGACGAGACCGTCCGCTTACTGGAGAACTACACCGCCTCCCTCGGCGAACTGACCGTCGAGGACCTGACCTTTTCGTCCGCGCCGGACGGGAAAATCACGATTCGCTTTTCCGTCGACGGGCGGGAATACGCCTGCACCGTCGCCCCGCTCAACCGCGAATACAACCCATGAAACCGGCGGGCTGCCGTGTTGGGGCGTTGCCCCAAACCCCATTCAAGGAACTTTTTAAAAAAGTTCCTTGAAAATCCTCAAAAACTTTTCGGTTTGGGGCGTAAAATAATTTTCTTGCACGGACCGGAGCGAAAACATGAAAAAGAAGGCTCACATCAGAGCCTTCTTTTTCACTAGGGAACACCGAGACCGCGTTCCCCCCCCCAAAAAAGGGTTATCCCTCCATCAACTTTTTCGCGCGTTCGACCAGTTCGCGGAAACGCTCGTCGTCCCGCGCGCCGTCGAACCACTCCCAGCCGGAGGGTCTTGTCAACGCGGTATAGACCGTGCCGCGGTCGGTCCTATCCGGCAGTTCGTACAGCGTCGGCTCGTAACTTCCGTCCGGCAAGAGCAGTTTTCCCGTGTCCTTGCACAGGCGAATCCCGCCGAACGCCGTCCCGTCGTCCGTTTCCAGCGCCTCCCCGTCCGGTATCTCCGCCCATCTCCGGCAGGCGTCCAGCGCACGCTCCAGCGAAGCGTACCCTTCCTCCTTCCGTCCGAGTCCGAACAGGGCGCACCCTTCCCGCAACCCAAGCCACGTCAGCACGCCCAGCCACGCGCGGGGGACTTCCCCGTCCGTTCCGAGCGAAAGCAGCAGACGAATGCGGGCGCGGTTGTAGCGGACAGCCCGTTCCGGGAATCCCCAATACCCTCTCCCCTTTCGCAGGAAATACAGCAGCATACGCAGATTATTGAAGTCTTGCTGCCGGAATCCCGCCTCGCGGTCGACCCCGTCCAAAAACGTCCTTTCCGTTTCTTCCGATTGGATCGTCCCGTAGAGCGTGACCGGGAACCCTTTGTGCTGCACCCCGCACTGGTCGGCGAACAGCACGAACTTCCCCTTCTCGCCCTCGACGAACCGATAAATCACATACGCCTCGAACCCGTCGGTCAGCCCGACCGCGTCGTACCGGCGCGTCATGCCGTCGGCGAGCGGGAAGTACCCCTCTCCGCCGCCCGTCCATTCGGTCAGCTCGTAGACTACCTGCCGCAATCCGCCGTAGTAGTCGTGGACTGCTTTGACGATTCCGACGCCGGGCGCGAAAACGTATTCCTTCCGCCCGCCGCGGTAATCCCAGCCGGAATGCTCCAAACCGCGCACCTCCAGCGTCAGTTTCCGGCAGTTTGCAAAGGTCCCCGCCCCGGTTTCGACGGTCCCAATTTCCTCGCACCGCAGTTTTGTCGTCTGCGTGAGCCCCCGGTACCGCTCGGCTTCCACCGTCCGCTCCGCCGTCCATTCGTCCGACCACAGTTCTCCGTTCGTTGCGTCCGAGAGGATCCCGTACAATCCGTTGTGCAGAATCGGTTCGCGCCCCGGCGTATAATGTTTCCATTCAAAACTCCAGCGAGCGGAATACTCCTCGTGCCAAAGCAGGACCTTCCCGTCCCGGTTTTCCGCGAGCGTGGGGACGAAAAAGTCCCAAAGCCCCACCGTTTTGCAGTCCGGGTGGCTTTCCGGGTCAGTCTCCCAGATGCGGCGGGCGACCGCGCACGCCGTTTGCGCGTGCGCCTTTTCCAGCGGCGTTTTCGCCAGCTTTTCCGCAAGGGCGATCTGTTCCGTGACGTCGAGCAGGGTGTTTTCGTGGTCGCAGTAGTTCTGCCGAATGAATTCGAGCGCACCGCGGCAGGTCGACGTGTCGATGACCGCCCGCTCGGCGTCCCCCCGGAACTTCAGCACCGTCCGTTCGCCGTCGTCGTACAGCACCTCGTAGGTACCCCACTCGGTCCGCCCGTCGGTCGCGCCGACCGCCTCGTAGGTCCAGCGGTTGCCGACCGCGCAAGGGAGCAACCCTTCCCCGCCGCAAACGTGATACGCCCGCAAAGCGACCGTTTCCGTGACCCCCAGCATCCACAGCTCCTGCCGGACCAGCCCCACGCCGGAGCGGTAGTAATTCCGGACGACCGCCCCATGGTATTCCGTCACCCAAAGCGAACACCCGTCGAACTTCCCGCAGGGCGTTTCGGCGGTCGCGTCGTCCGACGCGAAGGTGAGCGTCGTGCCGTCCGAGCCGGTTCGCGTTTCCCCAACCCGCATGCCGTCCGGCGTGAAAGCGCCGTCACAGCGAGAGGCGTTCCGCAAAAGCTGATGGGCAAAGGACCACCTCCAGCCCCAACCCCGTGCAAAGTCGTCCGCTTCCCAGAACCGAACCTCCCCGCCGACTTTCCGCAGGACAATGCCCTGTGCGCCGTAGCGGTATGTATACGCCGATTTGCCCTTGTCGACCTCCGGCAGTTCCGATTCGGCGCAAACGGACGCATACCGCACGTCGGACGGCTCCAAAAACGCCTTCGCCCTGCCGAACGCTTCCTTTGCCGCCGCGTACTCCCCCCGTTCCGCCGCCGCTCGTGCCAGCCAGCGCCATTCCTGCCCCGCCGCCTTGCGGAAACCGTCCTTTTCCAGGCGGGGGATCTGCTGTTCCCGCACGAATTGCTCCCGCTTCTGCTCCGGCACCTTCGCGTCCTCGGCAGAAACGACGAACGCCATGACCTCGTCGTTCTTCCCGCGTTCCGCCGCGTCCCGAATCCGGGCGAACAGTTCGTCGTTCTTCCGTCCGGGGATCCACCACCAGCCCCGCAAAAGCACGTCCGCCAGCATACGGTACTTGTCCGCCGATTCCGGCAGTTCCTCCGTTTCGTCCAGCACATCCCTGTAGACCTCCGCAAAGCCGTTCTTGCTGTTCCGCGTCTGCCAGAGCTTGAGTTCCTCCACCTTTTTCATGACCCTTCGAAGCAGGGTGTCGTTCCATTCTTCGTTCATCGCGCAAAGCTCCTTTCTGAGTCGTTTTCGACCGTCGTGCAGCTGCCATTTGACCGTCCCGACCGAAAGCCGCATTCGCTCCGCAATCTCCGCGACCGACAGGTCCTCGAAGTAGTAGAGCCGAATCGCCTGCCGGACCCGTTCGGGCAGTCCGTCGATCCTGTCGTGAAGCCGTTTCCGCTCCTCGGCGGACACATACAGGCTTTCCGGGTCCCCGTTCCGCGCGCCGTCGAGCGGCAGGTTCTCCACGTCCTCCAGCGGCAGATAACTTTGAAAGCGTTGCACGAGGTTCCGCGCGCAATTCTTCGCGATTTTACTGACCCAAGGGGCAAATTTTTGCGGTTCGCGGAGCGTATCGAGTTTCATCCACGCGGTGACGAACGCGTCTTGCGCGGCGTCCTCCGCGAGGTGATAGTTCCGCGTCACAGACAGCGCGGACGCGACGACCGCCCGCTCGTACCGGGCGACCAGCGCCCCGTAGGCGTCCTGTTCCCCCGCGAGGGTCAACAGCACCAGCGTTTCGTCGTTCAGGTCGGCATACTGCAAGCATCTCATTCCTTTCCGTTTGAGGGTTTCCGAAAATTTCCGGTTTTTTCAGCGCTGTCTTTTAGACGGCGGGAACGCGAAAAAGGTTTGGGAAAATCGAAAAAAATTTCAAAAAAAGTGAAAACCGGGGCGAAGGTCCCGCAAAACCCCCGCCCCGGCGTCTTTTTTCAAAGCCGCGTCGTCTGTTCGGACGCGTCGAACGTGTGCGGCTCCTTGCCGACCGCCCGGTGTCCGACGGCGACGGCGATGACGAACGAATGGGTCTCCGGGAACCCCAGCGCCTTCTCGAAGTACGCCCGCTTTTCCCCGTGCAGGGCGTCGGCGATACAGCCGACAATCAAACTGCCCAGCCCCATCGACTCCGCCGCGAGCGCAATGCTCTGTGCGGCAATCCCCGCGTCCACCTCGCGCCAGCCGAACTCCCGCTCCGCGCTCAGCAGGAACACCGTCGGCGCCTCGTAGCAGAAATTGTGCGGCAGGTCGGAAAGCCCGCGCAAGCGGTTCTTTTCCGATTCGATCTCCGCGACGAGCGGGTGTTCGCCGGGCAGAACCGTGAAATGGATTTCCCGGCGGTTGATTGCCGTCGGGGCGTGCAATCCCGCTTCCAGCAGGGTCCGCACCTCCGTTTCGGTCAGTTTTTCCGGCGTGTAGCCCCGCGTCGAGCACCGCTCGCGCAAGGCGGTCAGTACGTCTTTCATCTCGCTTGCTCCTTTCGGTTTTTTCTTTTATTGTAGCACGATTCCGCGGATTTCTCAACCGTTTTTTGTAAAATAAGGGAACCGAATACAATAAAATATCGTTTCGGAGGCGGACACGTAGCCGCCCGCTCCAAACACAATTGTGTTTGGAGCAAAACACCTCTAGAGAAAACCGGCGAAGGCGGCGTCAGAAGTGGCGCAAGCCGAGCTGGTTTTCGACGAAAGGGGGGTGTTCGGGGGGAAAATGCAGAGCAAGGCGGAGCACACGAAGTGCGCGAAGTCGCCGCGATTGCGTTTGCCCCCCGAAAAGCTTGACAAATCCGCCGCGGTCTGCTATACTGTCAAAAAACGAAACGGAGGGGAGCGGGCATGGCGAAATTGCGAAAGCGGCGGCTGACGTCCTTTCAAATCATCATCCTCGGCTTTGCGGCGGTCATTCTGCTCGGCGCGCTCCTGCTGACGCTCCCGATTTCCTCGCGGGAACGGGTGGTCACGCCGTTCCGGGAATCGCTGTTCACCGCCGTTTCCGCCTGTTGCGTGACGGGTCTGGTCGTGCGCGACACGGCGACCTACTGGTCGATTTTCGGACAAGCCGTTCTGCTGGTCCTCATCCAAATCGGCGGAATGGGGGTCGTAACCGTCGCGGTCACGTTCGTCCGGCTGTCCGGCAAGCGCATTTCGCTCATGCAGCGAAGTACCATGCAGGAAGCGATAGCCGCCCCGCAAACCGGCGGTATCGTCCGGCTGACCGGGTTCATCCTCAAAGCGACGCTGTGCTTCGAACTGCTCGGCACGGTCCTGCTCCTGCCGGTGTTCTGCCCGAAATTCGGGGCGAAAGGAATCTGGCTTTCGCTGTTCCACGCGGTCTCCGCCTTCTGCAACGCGGGATTCGACATTCTCGGCTCGCCGGGCGCGGAATTCTCCTCCCTGACCGCCTACGCGGCGGACCCGCTCCTGAATATCGTGCTGATGCTCCTCATCGTCGTCGGGGGAATCGGGTTCCTGACGTGGGACGACGTCCGCACCAACCGGTTCCGCTTCCGGCGCTACCGTATGCAGAGCAAGGTGGTTCTGGTCACGACCGGCGTGCTCCTGCTCGTCCCCGCCGTCTGTTTCTTTTTCGGCTCCTTTGCCGGACTTCCGCTCGGCGAACGGGTGCTCGCGTCGCTGTTCCAATCGGTCACGCCCCGCACGGCGGGATTCAACACGGCGGACCTGAACGCCATGACCGGCGCCGGACGCGGGCTGATTGCCGCGCTGATGCTCGTCGGCGGGTCGCCCGGCTCGACGGCGGGCGGCATGAAGACCACGACGCTCGCCCTGCTGTTCGCCAACGCGAT
>CANQTR010000099.1 GCA_947626805.1 uncultured Clostridia bacterium | reverse complement strand
TTGTGGCGAACCAGTTCCTTGATGTTCGCTCTCGCCGGCTTGAGGTACTCTCTGGGGTCGAACTTATCCGGGTGCTCGTTGAAGAACTTCCGAATCGTGCCGGTCATCGCAAGACGCAAGTCGGAGTCGATGTTGATTTTGCAGACCGCGGAACGGGCCGCCTCGCGGAGTTGCTCCTCCGGGACGCCGATTGCGCCGGGCATCGCGCCGCCGTTTTCGTTAATCATCTCGACGTATTCTTGCGGGACCGAGGACGAGCCGTGCAGGACAATCGGGAAACCGGGCAGACGCTTTTCGCACTCGTGCAGGACGTCGAACCGAAGTTGGGGTTTCGTGCCGGGCTTGAACTTATACGCGCCGTGGGACGTGCCGATGGCGATGGCGAGGGAATCGCAGCCGGTCTTGGAAACGAACTCCTCGACCTCCTCCGGACGGGTATAGGAAGCGTTGCCGGCCTCGACCTTGACTTCGTCCTCGATACCGGCGAGGGTGCCGAGCTCTGCCTCGACGACGACGCCGTGGGCGTGGGCATACTCGACGACCTTGCGGGTGATTTCGATGTTCTCCGCGAAGGGTTTGGAGGACGCGTCAATCATGACGGAGGTGAAACCGCCGTCGATGCAGGCTTTGCAGGTTTCGAAATCCGGGCCGTGGTCCAAATGCAGGACGATTGGAATATCCGGACATTCGATGACCGCCGCCTCGACGAGTTTGACGAGGTAGGTATGGTTCGCGTAGGCGCGGGCGCCCTTGGAGACCTGCAGAATGACCGGCGCCTTCTCCTCGGCGCAAGCCTCGGTGATTCCCTGGACGATTTCCATGTTGTTGACGTTGAAAGCGCCGACGGCGTAGCCGCCGCTGTACGCCTTCTTGAACATTTCGGTTGATGTGACGAGTGGCATTTGAATTACTCCTTTTTGCGTTTTTTTGGAATCCTTTTCTTTCATCAGTTTACCGCAAAGCGCCGGAAAAGTCAAGGGGTTTCGGCAAGAATTTCCGTTTTTTCGGGCAAACGGAGGTCATTCCGTCGTCTGCACGTACTCCGCCGCGCAATAGCCGTCGAACCACAGCCCCGGCGACGCGGTATAGCGGGCGTGATACCAGAGCGTGCCGTCCTCGGACGTGACGGGGTCCGGGTCGAGCAGGTCGATATGCGCCCCTTCCGGAATGGTCGTGACGACGTTGCCCGACGTGCTCGGTTGTTCGCGCAACCGCAAACGCGTCGTCGTGCGCGGCACTTCGCCGGGTTCGGTCGGTTGGGAAACCGTGGGCGTCGAGGTTTCCGGCGTACTGACCGACGGCGTACTGACCGTACCGCTCACGTCGGTCGAAACGGTCGGTTCGCTGACGTCCGGCACGCTGACGTCCGGGGTGCTGACGACGCCGGACGATTCACCGGCGGACGCCGTCCCCGGTTCGGAAAGGACGCCGGAGGACATATCCGTCGAAACGTCCGACACATAGCTCTCCGACGGCACGGAGGACAGGTCGGTCACGGGCGCCTTGGGCGAGGACAGGAACCAATACAGGATATAGGTCAGCGCCCCCGCGAACAACACGCCGAGCAGGATACAGATACGGTTGATGACGACCGGGGACATTCCGCCGCCCTTCGACGTTTTGGCGTCCTCGACGTTCGGGACCGGGAACTCGACGGATTCTCCGTCCGCGATTCCTTCGCGAATCCGCTCCGTGACCCGTTCGGGCAGTTCAAAATTCTTCCCGCAAGTGCGAAGCAGTTTATCGAGATACGGGGCGAACAGCTCGCCGTCGCCCGGATTCGCCCGTTCCAGCGCGGCGCAAAGCGCCTCGTGTCCGCCGTACACCCGGCACTTGACCGTCTGCACCGAACAGCCGACCATACCGGCGACCTCCTCGACCGGGAAACGGGCGTAATCGTACAGCAGGACGCAAATGCGGTCGGCGTCCGGCAGGGCGCGAAGCCCCTCCGTGACCGCTTCGAGGTGGGAACGGCGGACGCTGATTTCCGCCGTAGTTTGCGGATTCGGGCGGTTCATGCCGTCGAACAGGAACGGGTCGCGGTCGACCTCCTCGACCGTCACGCTGTTGCCGCGAATCCCCGCAAGCGCGATTTTCGCGAAGTAGAACGCGTTCCCGCAAATCCAATGGTAGAACGACTGCTCCTCCGGGATAGAGCGTTGGCTCCGCCACGCGTAGAGAAAGACCGAACGGGTCGCGTCGACGGCGGCGTCCTCCTCCCCCAGCAGGCAATGGCAAAAATAGTAGACCCGTTTTCCGTAGGTCGAATAGAGCGCTTCAAACGCCGCCTCCGCGCCCTCTCCGCCCGCGCGCAAGCGGGCCGTCAACCCGGCGATACGTTCCGATTCCGTCATGGTATGGTTCCTTTCCGAGAATCTTTCTGTTGTTTTTTCAATATACTATTATACTGATTTTCCGCGTTCTGTCAAGCACAGCGTGTAAACATTTCCTGAAAATATCGTTTCCGAAGGAAAAATATTTCGGCTTTTTCGGAAAATTCCGAAAAAGCGGTTGATTTTTTCGATTCGATGTGGTAAGATAGAACGGATATAAAAAGAAAATCCAAAAACGGGAAAAGGAAACGGTGAACACAATGAGCGCACTCAAAGGCGCGGCGGTGATCGGTCAGTCCGGCGGACCGACCTCGGTCATCAACGCATCCGCTTACGGCTGTATCAAGACAGCGCTGGAAAACGAAAACATCACGAAGGTCTACGGGATGTGCAACGGCATCAAGGGCCTGCTCGACGACAAACTCTTCGTCATGGACGAGGAGGACCCCGCCGAGTTGGCGCTGATGAAGACCACCCCGTCCTCCGCGCTCGGCTCCTGCCGCTACAAGCTCAAGGACGCGTCGGTCGACGAAACCGATTACAAGCGCATTCTGGAGATTTTCAAGAAGCACGACATCCGCTACTTCTTCTACAACGGCGGGAACGATTCGATGGACACCTGCAACAAGGTTTCCAAATATATGCTCGCGCACGGCTACGAGTGCCGCGTGATGGGCATTCCGAAAACCATCGACAACGACCTTGCCGGAACCGACCACTGCCCCGGTTACGCGTCCGCCGCGAAGTACATCGCCACGTCCCTGATGGAGATTTACCACGACGCGCGCGTATACGACACCGGCATGATTACGGTCGTCGAAATCATGGGCCGCAACGCCGGCTGGTTGACCGCGTCCGCCGCGCTCGCTTGCGCGAAGGGGCAGGGTCCGGATTTGATTTACTGCCCGGAGAACGATTTTGACCTGCCGTCTTTCCTCGCGAAGGTGCAGTCGATTTACGAACAAAACGGCAAGTGCATCGTCGCCGTTTCCGAGGGGATTCACGACAAGGACGGCAAGTACATCTCCGAATACGGCAACGACCTTTCCAACGCCCGCGACGGGTTCGGTCATGCCCAGCTCGGCGGATTGGCGTCCTATCTCGCCAATGAATTGAAGAAAGCCACCGGCGCGAAGGTCCGCGGCATCGAACTGTCGCTCCTACAGCGTTGCGCGGCGCACTGTGCCTCCGGAACGGACATCGAGGAATCCTTCAACGCCGGCAAGACCGCGGTCGAAAAGGCGGTCGAGGGCGTGACGGACAAGATGGTCGGTTTCGTGCGCGACACGGTCGACGGCAAGTACGTCTGCAAGTACGAACTGTTCGACCTGAACGTCGTCGCCAATGCCGAAAAGAAGATTCCCGCCGACTGGTTCAACGCGACCAAGGACGGTCTGAACGAGAAGTTCGTCGCCTACGCGCTCCCGCTGATTCAGGGCGAGACCGACCTGCCGAAGGAGGACGGTCTGCCGAAGTTCGTCCACCTGAAAAAGGTCCTCGCGAAGTAAAAAGGTTTGGGGGCAAACACGGTCGTATCCGGAGCGGGCGGTCTGCTGTCCGCCTTCGGGGCGATTGGGTATCCCCGCAAAAAAATGCGTAACGCGCAAGAAAACCGGCGTTCTCCGTCGCCTATCCGCCGGAGAGCGTCGGTTTTTGCATGGAAAAGGAGGTCGGTAGTATGCGGAAGTTCGTCCGAAGTCCCCTGTTCCGGTGGGGGCTGTATTGGCTCGCCGTGCTGGGGGGATATTTCGCGCTGAGTTTCGCGTTCGGGAATTTCCTGCTCTACCTGCCGTTCCCGCTGCTCGCGGGGGTGCAGATGGCGGTGCGGGTACTCCCCCGCCCGCTGTTGCGGAAAATCCCCCGTCCGCGGGTGCGGTTTTTCGCGCTGCACGGCGTGAACCTTTGCGCGCTGGTCGTCACGGTCCTGCTGTTCGGCGCGCTGGTGGCGGAAGGGTCGGAAGTCAACAACGCCTACATCGAATCCATGCCCGCCGCCGGATACCAAAGCCGTTCCGCGGTTTCCTACGACGCGGACACCGGCGTGTACACCCTACGGGCGACGGGAGAGGATTTCCGCATCCTGCAACTGACCGATATCCACCTCAGCAGCAGCCTGACCTCCGTGCCGTGCGACCGCAAAGCGCTCGACGCGTGCGACGCGCTCATACGGGAAACCCAGCCGGATTTGGTCATCGTGACCGGCGACCTCGCCTATCCGCTCCCCTTTTACAGTTTCACGCGGGACAACCTCGTCCCGTTCTACCAGTTCGGCATGCTCATGGACCGCCTCGGTATCCCGTGGGCGATGGTCTACGGCAACCACGACACGGAATCCGTCGCCCTATACGACGCGCAACAGCTTTCCGGGATTTTCCGCTACTTCCGTGAGGAGGGCGCGGGTGTCATGCTCTACGCCGACCGGCAGCCGCCGGTCTACGGGCGGTACAACCAGTACCTACGCGTCGAAAACCCGGACGGGAGCCTGAACCGCGTGCTGTTTCTGCTGGATTCCAACGACTACCTGAAGGGCAGGCGGGCGGTCGACGCCTACGACTCAATCCACCCCGACCAGATGGACTGGTACGCGAAAACCATCGACGCCCTCTCCGCCGCGGAGGGGCGGACCGTGCCGTCCTTCGTCTTTCAGCATATCCCGTTCCGGGCGTTCGCGGACGCGGAAGCGGCGCTCGAAACGGGCGACCCGTCCGCCGTCTACATATGCGGTGAGAACGGCGAAACGGTCAGCTGTCCCGATGTGGATTTCGGCTTCTTCGACCTGATTCTCGCGAAGGGCAGTACGGACGCGGTCTTTGTCGGGCATGACCATTACAACAACCTCGCGGTCAACTACAAGGGCGTGGATTTGGTCTACTCCCGCTCCGTCGACTACATCGCCTACCCCGGAATCGCCGGACAAACCGCCCAGCGCGGCGGGACGCTCATCACGCTCACGCCGGACGGCGGATATACGCTCGAATCCGTCCCGTATGTCCCGGCGGAATGACGGGAACGCGTTGTTTCCGGCAAAGGTTCGTCCCGAAGGCGGACGTGAGCCGCCCCCAAATTATTCAAGCGCCTGCCGGAGTTTTTCGAGCACTTTTTTCTCCGTCCGGCTGACCTTGACTTGCGTCATGCCGAGCAGTTCGCCGACCTTCTGCTGAGAAAGCCCGCGGTAAAACCGCAAGAGGACCAACTGCTTCTCTTGCGTCGGGAGCGCCCGGACCGCCTGCCGCAAGGACTCCCGTTCGCAAAGTTCGGAAATGTTGTCCGTTCCGATGAGGTCCTCGAGCGCGCGCTCCCCGACCGGCTCGGAAAAGGACAGCACGGCGTTGCCCGCGTCAAGCCCCTCGACCGCTTCCTCGACCGTACACCCGCAATACGCCGCAAGTTCCGTCACCGTCGGCTCGCGTCCGTTCTCCGCCGTGTACGCCTCCCGCTTGCGGAGCAGGAACGCGCCCTTCTGCCGCAAGTCGCGGCTGACCTTTATCATGCCGTCGTCCCGCAAGAAACGCTTGATTTCCCCGATAATCAGCGGGACGGCGTAAGTCGAAAACGCCGTGCCGAGGGAGGTATCGAAGTTGCGGATAGCCTTGAGCATTCCAATCGCGCCGAGCTGACACAGGTCGTCGA
Source organism: uncultured Clostridia bacterium (assembly GCA_947626805.1). Classification (GTDB taxonomy): domain Bacteria; phylum Bacillota; class Clostridia; order Oscillospirales; family CAG-382; genus Coliplasma. The sequence goes on along the minus strand of CANQTR010000099.1, from coordinate 178 downwards.
ACTCGACGCCCCGCCCAAGGAACCGCGCCGCGACCGACTTGACCAACCCCATGTTCTCCCGCACCAGCGCGTCCTCGGCGGTCGGGTCGCCCGAACGCGCGCGGTCGAGCAGTTCCGGCGCGTTCTTCATCGCCCGACTTGCTTTTCCAGCACGACGGTCGTCCCCTTCCCCACGGCG
>CANQTR010000098.1 GCA_947626805.1 uncultured Clostridia bacterium | reverse complement strand
TGGACCTGAAACTGCACGACATCCCGAACACCGTCCGCCGGACCATGCGCGTCCTGTCGGCGCTGGACGTGGACCTGTGCAACCTGCACGCGGCGGGGACCGTCGCCATGATGCAAGCCGCGCTGGAGGGCTTGACCCGCCCGGACGGCACGCGCCCGCTGCTGATTGCGGTCACGCAACTGACCTCGACCGACCAGACCATGCTGGAAAACGAACTGCTGATTCCCCGCCCGATGGAGGAGGTCGTGCTGCGCTACGCGAAGAACGCGAAGGACGCCGGGCTGGACGGCGTCGTCTGCTCGCCGCTGGAGGCGCAAACCGTTCACGACGCTTGCGGGGCGGACTTCCTGACCGTCACCCCCGGCGTGCGGTTCGCGGACGGCGAGGTCGGCGACCAGAAACGGGTCATGACCCCCGCCGAGGCGCGGAAAGCCGGCTCGGATTTCATCGTCGTCGGGCGTCCCGTCACGGCGTCGCCCGACCCGGTCGCGGCGTACGAGCGCTGCGTGCGGGAATTTGTCGAAGGGGAGGACGCGTAAAATGCAGGACTATCAACGGGAGTTCATTCGCTTTCTGGTGAACGCGAACGTGCTCAAATTCGGGGATTTCACCGCCAAATCCGGGCGGAAGATTCCCTACTTCATCAACGCCGGGGAAATCAGGACCGGCGCGCAGATTGCGCGGCTCGGCGGTTTCTACGCCCGCGCGTACCTCGAAGCGTTCGGGAGGACCCCCCGCGTGCTGTTCGGACCCGCCTATAAGGGCATCCCGCTTGCGGTCGCCGCGTCGGTCGCCCTCGCCGGAGAGGGGCTGGACCTGCCGTTCTTCTTCAACCGCAAGGAGGCGAAGGACCACGGCGAAGGCGGGGTGTTCGTGGGGTATACGCCACGAAACGGCGACGAAGTGGTTATCGTCGAGGACGTCGTCACGGCGGGCACGGCGATTCGCGAGAGCATGGAACTGCTGTCGGCGCTGGACGGCGTGACGGTCGCGGGGTGCCTGCTGTTGGTCGACCGCGGCGAAAAAGGCAAGACCGACCGCTCGGCGGTGCGGGAAATCGAGCAAACCTACGGGTTCCCCGTGCGCGCAATCGTCACGGTGCGGGACCTGCTCGCGTACCTGTCGGAGGACCCGTCGAACGCCGAACACGTCGACCGTATCCGCGCCTACCTTGCGGTGTACGGCGCGTCCGACGGACGCGAAGGGAAGGGCTGACCATGACACGACACCTGATGAACATCCTCGACCTGACGGTCGACGAAATCGACGGTCTGCTCCGGCTCGCGTCGGAAATTTACGCCCGTCCGGCGGACTACCGCGACGCCTGCCGCCACCAAATCCTCGCGACGCTCTTTTTCGAGCCGTCCACGCGGACGCGGCTGAGCTTCGAATCGGCGATGCTGTCGCTCGGCGGGAACGTGCTCGGCTTTTCGGACGCCGCCTCCAGTTCCGCCCGTAAGGGGGAGAGCGTCGCGGACACGGTCGCGGTCGTCAGCGGCTACGCGGACATCATCGCCATGCGCCACCCGAAGGAGGGCGCCCCGATGGTCGCCGCCGCGCATTCGCTCGTCCCGGTCATCAACGCCGGCGACGGCGGGCATTACCACCCGACCCAGACGCTGACCGACCTCATGACCGTCCGGCAGGAGAAAGGCGGGCTTTCCGGGCTGACCGTCGGGCTGTGCGGCGACCTGAAATTCGGGCGGACCGTACATTCCCTGCTCGGCGCGCTGACGCGGTACGGCGGCATGAAGTTCGTGCTGATTTCGCCGGATGAATTGCGCCTGCCGGAATTTGTCCGCAAGAACTGCCTAGACGCGACCGGCGCGCCGTATACCGAGAGCCGCTCGCTCGAGGAAGTCATGGGCGAACTCGACCTGCTCTATATGACCCGCGTCCAGCGGGAACGCTTCTTCAACGAGGAGGAGTACCTCCGGCTGAAGGATTCCTACGTCCTCACGACGGAAAAATTGCGTTCCGCCAAGCCGGATATGCTGATTCTGCACCCGCTCCCCCGCGTCAACGAAATTTCGACCGAGGTCGACGCCGACCCCCGCGCCTGCTACTTCCGGCAGGCGCACTACGGGCGCTACGTCCGCATGGCGCTGATTCTCGCACTGCTCGGAAAGGTGGAGATTTGAACCGTGAACATCGACAGCATTCGCGACGGCTACGTCATCGACCACATCGCGGCGGGGAAGGCGATGCGGCTTTACCAGATGCTCGGGCTCGACGGGCTGGATTGCCCCGTCGCGGTCATCAAGAACGTGCCCAGCCGCAAACTCGGGCGGAAGGACATTTTGAAGATTGATTCCCGCGTCGACCTCGACCTCGACGTCATCGGCTACGTTTCCCCGAACGCGACGGTCAGCGTCATTCGCGACGGCAAGGTGACGGAGAAACGCCACCTCGCCCTGCCGCAGCGCCTCGTGGGCATTCTGACCTGCCGCAACCCCCGCTGTATCACCACGACCGAGCAGGGGCTTCGGCAGGAGTTCGTCCTCTCCGCCGACGGCAGGACTTACTGCTGTAAGTATTGCGAATCCCCGGCGTGAACACGCCGGCAGAATTTCGCAAAAACACTTGCATTTTTCGTGCAAACGTGGTATACTGTTGTTGAAAACATCGGATTCTGCACAAACGGAGGGATTTTCAATGGCGGAAAACACGACCAACATCAGCATTCGCATGGACAAACAACTCAAGGCGGAAGCGGACGCCTTCTTCGCCGATTTGGGCATGAGCCTTTCGACGGCGTTCAACATTTTCGTCCGGCAGTCGCTTCGGGAGGGGCGCATTCCGTTCTCCATCGGGCAGGAGCGCCCGAACAAGACGACGCTCGCCGCGTTGCGGGAGGGCGAAAAACTCGCGAACGACCCGAACGCGAAGCAGTACACCGACCTCGACGAATTGCTGGAGGACCTGAAACGGTGAGGCAGACCAAATATGCCGTCCGGCTCACCGCACAGTTCCGGCGGGATTACAAGCGGGCGATGAAGCGCGGGCTGGACGTTCGGTTGCTGGACGGCGTCATCGCGTCGCTCGCGCTGGGGGAAGCGTTGCCGGAGAAATGCCGCGACCACGCCCTTTCCGGGAACTGGATTGGACACCGGGAATGCCATATTGCGCCCGATTGGCTTCTGCTTTACCGGCTGAACGGCGAAGTGCTGGTCCTGACGCTGGTTCGTACCGGCTCGCACAGCGACCTGCTGGACCTTTGAAAACGGCGAGAAAATTGCCGTTTTTTGCCGTCCGCCCCCTTGCAAAACGCGGAAAAACGTGGTATACTATTACGTTCAAACCGTGCAACCCATCGCAAACAGAGAGGAAAAGACATTGATACGCAAAGATTTACGCAACATCGCCATCATCGCGCACGTCGACCACGGCAAAACCACCCTCGTCGACGAAATGCTCAAGCAGGGCGGTATCTTCCGCGAGAACCAGGTCACCGAGGAACGGGTCATGGATTCCAACGCGCTCGAACGGGAGCGCGGAATCACCATTCTCGCCAAGAACACCGCCATTCACTACAAGGACGTCAAAATCAACGTCGTCGACACGCCGGGTCACGCGGACTTCGGCGGGGAAGTCGAGCGTATCCTGAAGATGGTCAACGGGGTCATTCTGCTGGTCGACGCCGCCGAAGGACCCATGCCCCAGACCCGGTTCGTCCTGCAAAAGGCGCTCGAACTGAACCACAAGGTCATCGTCGTCGTCAACAAAATCGACCGCCCGGACGCGCGGCTGGACGAGGTGCCGGACGAGGTGCTCGAACTGCTCATCGACCTCGACGCCTCCAACGAACAACTCGAAAGCCCGGTGCTGTTCTGCTCCGGTCGCGACGGCACGGCGTCGCTGTCCCCCTACGACCGCGGCACGGACCTCAAGCCGCTCTTCGACACGATTCTCGACTATATCCCCGCCCCCGAAGGCGACCCGGACGGCGAACTGCAGCTGCTCGTTTCGTCCATCGACTACAACGACTATGTCGGGCGCATCGGCATCGGGCGCGTCGAGCGCGGGACCGTGCGGGTCAATCAGGACGTCTGCATCACGAACTTCCACGAGGGCACCGACCCGAAGCGCACCCGTATCGTCAGCCTGTACCAAATCGACGGGCTCAACCGCATTCCGGTCGAGAGCGCGTCGGTCGGCGACATCGTCTGCTTCTCCGGCGCGGATTCCATCACCATCGGCGACACCGTGACCTCCGTCAACTGCCCCGAACCGCTCGAATTCGTCAAGGTCAGCGAACCGACGATGGAAATGACCTTCTCGGTCAACGATTCCCCGTTCGCGGGGCGCGAGGGCAAGTTCGTGACCTCCCGCCAGCTTCGCGACCGGCTCTACCGCGAACTGCAGAAGGACGTGTCCCTCCGCGTCGAGGACGGCGAAACGACCGACAGCTTCAAGGTGTGCGGGCGCGGCGAGATGCACCTGTCCATTCTCATCGAGACCATGCGGCGCGAAGGGTACGAACTCGCCTGCTCCACCCCGAAGGTGTTGCTCAGGGAAATCGACGGCGTGACTTGCGAGCCGATTGAGCGCGTGTTCATCGACGTGCCGAACGACTTCTCCGGCGCCGTTATCGAGGAACTCTCCCGCCGCAAGGGCGAACTGATTGCGATGAACCCGAACGCCGTTGGCACCCGTATGAAAATCGAATACCTGATACCGACCCGCTGCCTGCTCGGGTACCGGAGTATGTTCATGACCGCCACGCGCGGAGAGGGCATTATGAATACCGTGTTCGAGGATTACGAGCCGTATCGCGGCGATATCCAGCTTCGGTTCACCGGCTCCCTCGTCGCGTCCGAGGACGGCGAGACCACTTCCTATGGGCTGTATAATACCCAGGAACGCGGCAGTATGTTCCTTTCGCCGGGCGTCAAAATCTACGCCGGGCAAATCGTCGGCATGAACCCCAAACAGGGCGACATCACCGTCAACCCCTGTAAGCAGAAACACCTGACGTCCATTCGCTCGTCCGGCGCCGACGAGAAACTCATCCTCGTTCCGCCCGTCGTCTTTTCGCTCGAGGAAGCCATCGAGTTCATCAACGACGACGAACTCATCGAGGTTACCCCGAAAAGCATCCGCCTCCGTAAGCGTATCCTCGATAAGGACTTGCGCCTGAAAGCCGAGGCAAAGGCAAAACGCGGGTAGGGTACGGGGGAAAGTACGAGGGGTACGGGGAGTACGAGGAGTACGGGGAGTACGCGCGGGGAACGTCGTTCCCCGCACCCCGTTTGTTGTCCCTATCGCGCGCGAATTTCCATTTGCGGGGCAACCGCGCCCCGCATTTGCCGATTTTCCGCTTGGAAAAGCGGAAAATCGGCAAAGCCATGGAAATTCGTTCGGAGTTTCAACCCCTCTGCTCCCAAATCGCCCTCTTCCTGGCGACCCCCAATGTCGCGTGACCGCATGCGCGGTCTTCGCCCCCAAAGGACCTTCCCGCCTTGTGGCATGGAACGCAATTTGGGTGCGAGCGAGCGCTTTGCGGGAGCCGGCAAGCACCGGGTCGCGAAGGTAAAAACCGAGAAAGCACCGAACGACCTCTCAAGGCAGGAAGGTAAAACAAAATTTTAACACCCCTCGAAGTTGACGACAGTCAACTTCGCGCTACGGGGGTGTGGGGGTAGTTACTACCCCCACCGTACCCCTAATAAAATAAAAAGGAGAACCCTCATATGTTCATTCTGTTTCAAGGCGACAGCGTAACGGACGCGGGGCGGAGCCGCGAGGATCTAAGCGACCTCGGACCGGGCTACCCGAAGTACACGGCGGCGCTGTTGCGGGAAGCGTTCCCGGCGGAAAAAATCGAATTTCTGAACCGCGGCGTCAGCGGCGACCGAACGGAGCAGTTAGTCGCGCGGCTGGAGCCGGACTTTCTCGCGCTCAAGCCGGACCTCGTAACGATTCTTGTCGGCGTAAACGACAGCTGGCACAGTTGCCCGCCGACGAACATCGTCACGACGGACGAGCAATTCGAGCGCAACTACCGGACGGTACTGGACGCGCTCGCGGCGCGGAACATCCCGGTCGTCATGCTCGAACCGTTCTGCATGCCGAACCCGGCGATCCCGGACTTCCGCGCGGACCTGTTGCGCCGCAACGACACGGAGCGCCGGCTCGCGCGCGA
>CANQTR010000097.1 GCA_947626805.1 uncultured Clostridia bacterium | reverse complement strand
TAGAGCGGGAAGAAACGCTTGTCCCGCTTGCAGGAAATCCACATTTCGCTCCGATAGAGCGCGCCGCTCCGCGAGAAACGCAAGTCGCGGTAGATACGCGAAATGGTGCGGTCCACCTTCGGCGTGCAGACGAGCAGCGGGTCGACCGACTGCAGGAACGGCGTGAGCGCCTCGACCAGTTCGGCGAGCGGGGCGAGCACCTGGGTTTGGTACGACGCCTTGTGTTCGCGGAACCATTCCCGGTCGTTCCGCTGGTAGTTCTCGTCCAGAAAATCCAGCGTCGCCTGTGTAAACATCCCGTTCGTGCCTCCTTTTTTTCGGAACTGCCCGCTTGAAAGGGACTTCCGGGAGCGTCCCTCTCGCTTTCGCCAAACGCGAGCCGGATTGGGTTCGCGTCAATCCCGGTGGGCTTTCTTCCACGCCTTGATTTGTTCGAGGCGGGTCTTGAACTTCGCCTCCGCCCCCTGTTCGGTCGGGCGGTAATACGACTTGCCCGCGAGCGAATCCGGCAGGCACTGCATCGCGGTCAGTTTTTCTTCCGTGTCGTGGGCGTACTGGTAACCGGCGCCGTATCCGAGTTCCTTCATCAGCGCCGTCGGCGCGTTGCGTATGACGGCGGGGACCGGTTCGGCGAGCTGGGTCAGCGCGTCCTTTTTTGCGCTCTCGTACGCCATGTACAGGGCATTCGACTTCGGCACCATCGAAAGATACACGACCGCCTCGGTCAAATGCACCGAGCATTCCGGCATTCCGATGAGCCGGCACGCCTCAAAGCACGCGACGGCGAGTTCCACCGCCTTCGGGTCGGCAAGCCCTACGTCCTCGGCGGCGAACCGCGTGACCCGCCGGGCGATGTAAATCGGGTCCTCGCCCGCTTCAAGCATACGGGCGAGCCAATAGACGGCGGCGTCCGGGTCGGAATTGCGCATGGATTTGTGCAGGGCGGAAATCAGGTTGTAATGCTCCTCGCCCTGCTTGTCGTAGAGCAACGAACGGCGGGAGGTGCACTGTTCGAGCATTTCCGTCGTGACCTTGACGTGCTTTCCGTTCGTTTCGCCGTTGAGCACGACCATTTCCAGCGTCGAGAGGGCGTTTCGCGCGTCCCCGTTCGCGAACCGGGCAATCAGTTCCGGCAGTTCCGGCGGCATTTCGATTTCCAATTCGCCGAATCCGCGCGGGTCGTGAATCGCGCGCTCGACCAGCCCGGTCAACTGCTCCGGACCGAGTGCCTGCAGCACGAACACCTTGCATCGGGACAGCAACGCCCCGTTGACCTCGAAGGACGGGTTCTCCGTTGTCGCCCCGATGAGAATGATGCTCCCTTTTTCGACGAACGGCAGGAACGCGTCCTGTTGCGCCTTGTTGAAACGGTGTATCTCGTCGACGAAAACGATGGTCTTTTCGCCGTAGCGGGTGTTCTCGTCCGCCCGCTGCATGACCGTGCGGATTTCCTTGATCCCGCTCGTGACGGCGGAAAAATCAATGAAGGTCGCCGACGTGCGGTTGGCGATGATACGGGCGAGCGTGGTCTTGCCGACCCCCGGCGGACCCCAGAAAATCATGGAACTGACGCGGTCGTTTTCGATGAGCCGCCGCAACACCTTTCCTTCGCCGAGCAGGTGCTCCTGCCCGACGTATTCGTCGAGCGTCCGCGGACGCATTCTTGCCGCGAGCGGTTGCGGGTCGTATTGTGTGAAGGTCCCCTGCCCGTCCATTTCGTGCTCCTTTCCGATTTTTTATGCCCCTTCCGGCGTGAACCGGAAGTACGAGCACGCCCCGACCATGCCGCTCGACGCGCAGAACTGCATTCTCCCCGGACGGTAGGACGAAACGTGCCTCCCGTGAACGTGCCCGCAAAGCACCGCCCCGAACGGCGAACCGTCCGCCTGCAGCGCGTCGAGAAACGCGACCGTTTCCGGGTCCGGCTCCCCGCTCCCGAGCAGGAAGTACGGGTCGAATACCTTTGCCGCCTCCGGGTTGTGCGCGGTCAGCGCCGGGATGTGCATTGTCAGCACCGGCACGCAGCCTTCCGCTTCCTTCCACGCCGCCGCGGTCTGCTCCGCCGTCACCCGTTTGTCCGCGTCGTCGATGCCGATGAGCTTGAATTCCCCGACGGACAGCGTTTGCGCGGGCTTTCCGCCTTGCGTGAACGGGGCGTAGGCGTCGTTGTGCCCCCGTTCGTGGTTGCCGCGCACCCACATCCACGGGCAGTCCACCCGTTCGAGAAATTCCGAAAAACAGCGAAGATTTTCCTCGCTGAAGTCCTCGAGCATATCCCCGCTGAACAGCGCGACGTCCGGGCGGACGGTTTGCAGCAGCTGCAGGTAATGCGAAAGCCCCTCCTCCGGCTGGAGCAGGTGCGGCGGGTCGAACGCGTCGCCGTACAGGCGGGCGAAGTCTTTGCGAACCGGCTCCCACGCCTGTTTCTGCTTCGCGACGCGCGCTTTCAGCGATTCCGCGCTGGATTCCTCCGCCACGGCGAGGTGCAGGTCCGAAAGTTGCAGTAAAGTCACCTCCCGCCGCAACCCCGCGAGGGGGAGCGTATAGGAAGTGACTTGCAGATACGCGTCGTCGGTGGGGAAGACCCCCTGTGTATAGGACATCTGAGCGTCCCCCTTTCCAAACGGTTCGGGCGTTCCCCAAACCCCGTTGCGGGGGCTTTTTTCGGAAAAAGCCCCCGTAAACCCTTCAAAATGCGATTGCGAATCAGAATCATTCGTCCCAAAGGACGGGGGACCCGGACGCGAGCGTCGCGGGCAGGTCGAGCAGCCGCTGGTTCTCCGAACCCCGGAACCGAAGGCGGATATTCTTCCGCGATTCGATGAACTCCCCGTCCACCAGTACGTCGATATACGAAAGCAGTTCGTCCGTCACGTCCGCGCGCGCCTTGCCGTCCGGCGCAAGCAGGTCGCTTTCGAGCGTGTACCCGGTATAGCACCACACGTCCTTTTCCGGCAGCCGCTCCCGGACTTTCCGCAACAGTGGCAGCAGCGCCTTCTGGTTCGCCGGTTCCATCGGCTCCCCGCCGAGCAGCGTCAGCCCGTTGATGAACGGTTTGTCCAGCAATTGCAGCAGCGTTTCCTCGGTTTCCGCCGTATACGGCTCGCCGTACCGAAAATCCCACGTTTCCGGGTTGAAACACCCCTTGCAGTGGTGGGTACAGCCGGACACGAACAGGGTGACGCGCACCCCGTTCCCGTCCGCGATGTCGCACGGCTTGATTTTTCCGTAGTACATCAGAGGTGCAGCACCCGTTCGCGAATCTCTTGCGTCCGCCCCTGGTTCCAGAACTGGGAACCGATGTAGCCGCAAGTCCGCCGGGCGACGTTCATCTTCGATTGGTCGCGGTTATGGCAGTTCGGGCATTCCCAGACCAGTTTGCCGTCGTCCTCGACGATTTGGATTTCCCCGTCGTAACCGCAAACCTGGCAGTAGTCGCTCTTGGTGTTGAGTTCGGCGTACATGATGTGGTCATAGATGAATTGAATGACCTGCAACACCGCGTCGAGGTTGTCCTGCATATTCGGCACCTCGACGTAGCTGATGGCGCCGCCGGGGGAGAGCTTTTGGAAACGCGCCTCGCGTTCGAGTTTTTCGAACGCGTCGATTTCTTGCGTGACGTGGATGTGGTAGGAATTGGTGATATAGTTCCGGTCGGTCACGCCGGGGATTTTGCCGAACCGTTTCTGCAGGCATTTCGCGAACTTGTAGGTCGTGGATTCCAGCGGCGTGCCGTAGAGCGAATAGTGGATATTCTCCGCCTTGCGCCATTCCATGCACGCGTCGTTGAGCTTCTGCATGATTTGCAGACCGAGTTCTTCGCCCTCCGGGTCGGTCAGTTTCTTGCCGGTCAGCTCGTACACGCATTCCCAAAGCCCCGCGTAGCCGAGCGAGATGGTCGAATACCCGCCGTGCAGCAGTTTCGTGATGGGTTCGCCTTTTTTCAGCCGCGCCAGCGCCCCGTATTGCCACAGGATAGGCGCCGCGTCGGACAGCGTGCCTTCCAGCCGCTCGTGACGGCACTGCAACGCCCGGTGGCAGAGGTCCAGCCGTTCGTCGAGAATCTGCCAGAACTTTTCGAGGTCCTTCCCGTCCCGGCAGGCGGAGCAGGCGACGTCCACCAGATTCAGCGTCACGACGCCCTGGTTGAACCGCCCGTAGTACTTCGGCTTTTTCGTTTCGGGGTCGACGTACGGCGTCAGGAAACTACGGCAGCCCATGCAGGTGTAGCAGTTGCCGTCGCCGTTGTCGTCGATTTTCAACTGCAGCATGATTTTTTCGGAGATATAGTCCGGCACCATGCGTTTCGCCGTGCATTTCGCGGCGAGCTTGGTCAGGTACCAGTACGGCGTGCCTTCGCGGATGTTGTCCTCTTCCAGAACGTAAATCAGTTTCGGGAAAGCGGGCGTGATATACACCCCGGACTCGTTCTTGACGCCTTGGATGCGTTGCGTGAGGACTTCTTCGATAATTAAGGAAAGGTCGTGCTTGAGTTGCGGTTCCTTCGCCTCGTTGAGGTACATGAACACGGTCACGAACGGAGCCTGTCCGTTGGTGGTCAGCAGGGTCACGACCTGATACTGAATCGTCTGCACGCCGCGGCGGATTTCCTCGAGCAGGCGGTTTTCGACAATCGTGTGCAGCTTTTCCTCGGTCGGCTCGATGCCGAGCACTTCCATCTCCGAAAGCACTTCCTTGCGGATTTTCCCGCGCGAAACGTCCACGAACGGGGCGAGGTGGGTCAGGCTGATGCTCTGCCCGCCGTACTGGTTGGACGCGACTTGCGCGATGATTTGCGTGGCGATGTTGCAGGCGGTCGAAAAGCTGTGCGGCTTTTCAATCATCGTCCCGGAGATGACCGTCCCGTTTTGGAGCATGTCCTCCAGGTTGACGAGGTCGCAATTGTGCATATGCTGGGCGTAGTAGTCCGCGTCGTGGAAATGGATGATGCCCGCGTCGTGCGCCTCTACGATGTCTTGCGGCAGCAGGATACGCCGGGTCAGGTCCTTGCTGACCTCGCCCGCCATGTAGTCGCGCTGGACGCTGTTGACCGTCGGGTTCTTGTTGGAATTTTCCTCGTAGACTTCCTCGTTGTTGCATTCGATGAGGGAGAGGATTTGGTCGTCCGTCGTGTTCGCGACGCGGGCGAGCCCGCGGGTGAAACGGTAGCGAATGTACCGCTTTGCGGTCTCCGACGCGCCTTGCAGAATGATGTGCGTTTCGACCAGTTCCTGAATCTCCTCGACGGAGAGGGCGCGCCCCGCGTCGCGGCAGTAGTCCTCGATGACGAGGGAAATGTAGTCGATTTGCCGTTCGGTCAGTTCCTTCGGGCCTTCGGTCGCGTTGTTCGCCTTGCGAATGGCGTTCTTGATTTTGGTCCGGTCGAATCGCTCCTCCGACCCGTTTCGCTTGATGATACGCATGAATTTTTACCCCTCTCCGCGCTGAAAGCGTCGTTTATTTGATGATTTTCCCGACGACCCGCGGAACATGTACTTCCGCTGAAGAAAGGAGAAGATATCAATATTTGGGGTTAATCGGGAAACGCACACACTAAATATTGTGATTTGCGGATATACTATACCATATTTATCTTCAGCTGTCAAGGAACAAAATATACAAAGAATCGCAAGAAAACTTATGCACAATGACCCGCGGGCAAAAAAATCGAAAAAATTGGAGAAACCCACTTGACAAACGGGCGGAAATATGGTATAGTAACACACGTGCCGCGGAACGTTGCAAACGGTCGTTTTCGCGGGGCATGCCGCTCTGTTGCGGCGAAATATGCGGGTGTGGCGGAATTGGCAGACGCGCTAGATTCAGGTTCTAGTGGGGGCGACTTCGTGTAGGTTCAAGTCCTATCACCCGCACCACGTCGCGGCAAGTCCTTGTGACTTGCCGCGATTTTTTTGCATATCGCGGCTTTCGGACGGACGCCCTTTTCGGTGTTTTACGGGTCGATTTTTTGAAAATGACCGGAACGGCAGGCAGGTTGAAAAACCGCCTGCTTTTCGTTTTTCAGGGCCAATCGTTTTCTTCAAAGCGAACGCACGGCGGAGAAAAATGCACGTTTCGCGAACAAAATATGCGTTTGATAACAATTTGACAACATCTGAATGGTACACTAAAACAAGAAGGGAAAGAACGGAGGCATCGACATGGCGAATATCCTCATCGTCGAGGACGAACTGCCAATCAACAACCTGATCAAGCTCAATCTGGAACTGGTGGGGCACACCTGCAAGCAGCTTTACGAAGGGAGCGCGGTCCCCGCCGCCGTCGCGGACGGGCAGTACGACCTGCTGTTGCTGGACGTGAT
>CANQTR010000096.1 GCA_947626805.1 uncultured Clostridia bacterium | reverse complement strand
TTTTTTGCCTCGGGGGAGCGTTCGGTGCTCTCTCGTTTTTTCCTTCGCGGCTCGGGTGGTCACCTGCTCCGACGGCTTGCGGGCAAGCCGCCGGAGCACGCACCGGTTTCGCATGGGCTTGATAGGATTGTAAAACGCGAGCGGAAATCCGCCGCACACCCGAACGGTACGCGACCCTTCCCCGCCCGCGTCCTTTTTTGTATCTTTTTTTACATGATTGTAAAAAAACTGCTATCCCGGTTTACAAATCCGCACGGATTCGTTATAATGGGGGTATGTAAAAAAAGGACGGTACGGAACACATGGATTCCAAAACTACCTTGCAGTCCCCGACCGGGCAGAAGGCGGTCAGGCTACAGCCGCCGACCCGGTATGCCTCGGCGTCCGCGCCGACGGTCCTGCCCGGAAAACTGCTCTCGTTTTGCGTGCTGACGGTCTGTTGCGTGCTGGTCACGGCGGTGCGGCTCTGGTCCGTCCGCGCCGAAACAGGCGGGACGCTTTGCGCGTTCCTGACGCTCGGCGCCGCCGTACTGCTGGTCGCGTGCGGGATACTGCCCCGCCGCCGGGTCGCGCCGGTGTTGCGGAGCGGGCTTGCGTCGGTGACGTTCGGCGCCGCCGCGGCCGCGTTCCTGCTGTTGACCGCCGTCGCCGTTTCCCTGTTTCTCGAACCCGACCCGCTGGAGAACCGGGTCATCGCCGCGCTGGTCAAGGTGTTCGCGGTGCTGACCGCCGTGTATTTCCTCATCGCGTCGTCCTCGACTTCCCTGCCGAAGAAACGCTCGCTCCACCTGCTCCTCGCGATGGCGCCGATTTTCTTTTGCGGCATGCGTATCCTCGACACGTTCATTCTCAACCGTATGCTGCCGCTTGCGAACGGGGGCGGCTACCGTATCCTCGGCATGATTTTCATGATGTTGTTCTTCGTCCACGAGGGGAAACTGCTCGTCGGCAGTCGGAACGCGTCGGCGTACCTTGTGACGGGGTACCTTTCGGCGCTGTTTTGCGCGGCATACGACCTGCCGCTTTTGCTCGACCAGCTGCAGAGCGGTCAGGACGGCGCGCAAGCGCTGTATTCCCTTTTGAGCGTCGGGTTGAACGCATACATTCTGATTCGCGCCGCGACGGTTCCCGCCGTCGCCCCGCCGGAGGCAGATTAACCTCCGTTTCCTCAAAAATCAAACCGTAGGAACTTCCTACGGTTTTCTTTTTCGCCCTTTGGGTGCGAGCGAGGGCGGCTTGCGGGCAAGCCGTCGGAGCCGGCGAATTGCGGGTCGCGAAGGCAAAAACCGAGAGAGCACCGAACGCAAACCGCGAGGCAGGACGCGCCTTTTATTTTTTATCCCCCCGAAGTCGTCGATTTCGACGACTTCGCATAATGGGGGTGTGGGGGAACGAGTTCCCCCACCGTACCCCCCGTACCCTTCGTACCCTTCGTACCCTTCGTACCCTTCGTACCCCTCGTACCCCTCGTACCCCTCGTACCTTTTTCGCATAAACCTTGTACACCGCCGCATAGGATAAAACCGAAAGGACGTGAGGGACAAGGCATGAAGAATTTTTCGCTGTACCTGTTTGCGCTGGTGCTGTGCGTAGGGCTGTTGCCGGTGGTGCCGCGCGTGTTCCCGGTCGAGGACGGCGGCGACGCGGAAGTCCTGCACCTTTTGCGGACGGCGACGGGGGAAATCGCGGAAGTGCCGCTGGAGGACTACGTCATCGGCGTGCTGACGGCGGCGGGCTACCCGTGCGACGGCGAAGCGCTGAAGGCGACCGCGGTGTGTATCCGAAGCGGCGCACGGTATTGCGAAACGCACCGCCCGACGCACCGGGACGCGGCGGCGTGCGACGACCCGACCTGCTGCGCGCCGTTCACGCTCGAATCCTTCGACGAATCGGCGGTCGAAGCGGCGGCGGAAACGCGCGGGCAGACGCTGACCTACGAAGGCGAAACGGTCCCGGCGACGACGTTCGCGAGCGGCGGCAAAAAGACGGCGAGCGCGAAAGCGGTCTACGGAACGGACTTCCCCTGCCTTCGCGGCGTGGAAAACACGGTCGAGGCGGACGAGCCGCCGACGAAAACCGTGCGCGTCGCGGCGGACGACCTGCCGAAGCTGCTCGGCGCGCCGGACGGTTCGACGGCGGACGGGCTGTTCCTCGCGAAGGAGCCGTCCGGGCGGGTCGCGGAGGTCACGTTCGGGCTGGGCGGGACGTGGCGGCTGGACGGAGCGGACGCGGCGGCGCGGCTGGGGCTGCCGTCCTGCTTTTTCGAGGCGGAAACGGACGGGACGTGGGTGACGGTGCGGTGCGAAGGCGAAGGCGACGGGGTCGGGCTGAGCCGTCGCGGCGCGCAAAAGTTGGCGGAAACAGGAAAAACGTACGCGGAAATCCTGCAATTTTACTTTCCCGGCGGCGAAATCCGGCAAACGACTGAATAGACGGCGATTCTTTGGCGCAAAATAGGCATGGAACCAAACAAACAGGAGGAATTTCCATGTCGAAACCCGAAAACAAAGGCAAATACAGCCGCCTTTCCGCCTACCTGTACCTCGCCATGGCGCTGCTGATTGTAGCCGTCGCCGCTTTCAGCATCTTCGCGCTCAACCGCTCGATTCCGGAGGTGGATTACAGCCAGCCGGACGTGTCCTTCGCCCTGCCGCCGACGGACTTCAGCGTCCCGTCGACGCCGGACGTCAGCCTGCCGCCCGTGACGGACCACCCGGTCATCAACGAGCAGAGCGGCGTCGAGGATACTTCGTCCGATTCGCCCGCCGACGCGGACAAGCCGACCGCCGTCTGCCCCGTCGGGGACGGGCGGGTGCTCAAAGCCTGCTCGCTCGACGCACTGGTTTTTTCGGAAACCATGCGGGACTACCGCGTCCACACCGGGCTTGACCTCGCCGCCGCGGTCGGCGCGGAGGTGAAGTGCTTCGACGCCGGGACCGTCGAGTCCGTGCAGGACGACGCGTTCTTCGGGCGCACCGTCACCGTCCGGCACGCGTACGGGCTTGTCACGGTCTACGCGAACCTCGACCCGTCGGCGGGTACCGTCGCGGTCGGCGCGGAACTTGCCGCCGGGGACCGCGTCGGGGCGGTCGGCGCGTCCGCAATCGTCGAATCCGCCGAGGAGCCGCACCTGCATTTCGAGATGCTGTTGAACGGCGAGCGCATCGACCCGGAACGCGAGCTGTTCGGTTGAATTGCCGCGTTCCCGCACGAGGGAAGGAACCGCGAGGCGATTTCTTCCCTCTTTTTGGCGGTCGTTGTGTACGGTTGCCGACGTTTTTACTGGATTTTTTAGCACTCGAACGATGTATGTGCTAATCTTTACATTTCATGCAATTTTTCGTAACGCATTATACACAATTGTGTGCTATTCTGTATGCGTAAAGAGAAAGGAAGGCGAGTCCGATGGACAACGCAAAGGACCACAACCCAAGCAAACCCAATCAACCGACCGACAGAAAGAAGGATTTATATGTTTGAACTCAGACCGTACCGCGCGCATGAAAACCGGCTTTCGTACAACCCGTTCCGCGAAATGGAGGAATTCGAGCGTCGTTTCTTCGGCGAACCGTTCTTCCGTTCGGGGGATTTGGCGGAATTCAAGACCGACATTCGGGACGAGGGGGACCATTACCTGCTCGAAGCCGACCTGCCGGGCTTTGAAAAGAAGGACATCCACCTCGACCTCGACGGCGAAACGCTGACGATTTGCGCCGAGCGCCACTCCGCGCACGAGGAGAAATCGGAGCAGGACAAGTACGTCCGCGTCGAGCGCTCCTACGGCAAGTACTGCCGCCAGTTCGACGTGTCCGGCGTGGACGTCGAGCACATCCAGGCGAAGTACGAAAACGGCGTTTTGGCACTCACCATGCCCAAGCGCCAACCCGCCGCCCCGCAAGCCAAGCGTTTGGAAATCGAGTAGGCGAAGGGCGTTTATTGGGGCGTTTATTGGGGCGTTGCCCCATACCCCATTCAGGGAACTTTTTTGAAAAAAGTTCCCTGAAAACCTTCAAAAACTTTTCGTTTTGGGGGAAATCAAAACGCATATGCGGACAAAGGCGCTCCTTTCGGGGCGTCTTTGTTTTGTCCGTGCGAAAAACGGCGCCGGAAATGGCGGCGTGACCGTATCCGTCACCCGGACTTCCCCATCTTTTTCCAAAGCGGGATGAACAGCAGAAAGCCCGCCAGCATCGCGCCGCAATCCGCGATGGGCGTCGCCCACGCAATCGCGTCCGCGCCCGCCAGCGAATCCAGCAGAAACATGAACGGCACGTCCAGCCCGCCCTTCCGCAACATGGACAGCACCAGCGGCTTCCCCTTCTGCCCCACCGACTGGAAAATGGAGATGATGACCGTCGTGACCGCCGTAAACGGACCCGTAATGCAGATGATGCGCTGGAACATCCCGCCGTACCGCACGGTTTCCGCGTCGTCGATGAACGCCCGCACCAGCGGGTTCGCGCAAGTGAACAGCAGAACCGCCCCGACGGTCGTGACGGCGAGGCTCAAAAGCAGCGTCGTTTTGATGGCATCTCGCATACGCCGGAAATTCCGCGACGCGTAGGTGTAGCCAATCAGCGGAATGACGCCCTGGGAAAGCCCGTTCGCGATGGCGAACGCGAGCATATCGATTTTCTTCGCGATACCGATTCCCGCGACCGCCGCGTTGGAGTACTGGACCAGCAGTTTATTGAGGGTGACGTTGGAGAAAATCGCCATCAGATTCATGATACTGCTCGGCAATCCCACCAGCAGGACCTCCTTCGGGATCCCGTCCGAGAGCGTATAGCGGCGCGGATGCAGGGTCAGGTGGCGCGGTCCGCGTTTCGTGAGAATCAAAACGACGAAATACAGCGTCGCAATCAGGTTCGACAGCATGGTCGCGACCGCCGCGCCCGTGATTTCCAGCGAGAAACCGAAAATAAAGACCGGGTCCAGCAGGATATTGAGGACGCCGCCGAGCGCCACGCCGAAACTCGCCTTGCCGGAATACCCCTCCGCGCGGACGAGGTGCGCCAGCGCCGCGTTCAGCACGGTCGGCACCGCGCCCACGGTCAGGGTCCAGAAAAGGTAGCTGCTGCAGCCGTCGTACGTCGCTTCGTCGGCGCCAATCAGCGGGAGGAGCGACCCGCGAAAGGCGAAAACCGCCATCCCGTACAGGAATGCCGCCGCGCCCGCCGTCCAAACGCAAAACGCGGAGGTTTTTTTCGCCTTCTCCGCGTCGCCGCGCCCGAGGCTCCTGGAAATCAGGCTCGCGCCCCCGATACCGAACAGGTTCGCGATTCCCGTCGTCAGCAGGAACACCGGCAGCGCGAGGGACGCGGCGGCGACCTGGTTCGGGTCGTTCAGCCGCCCGATGAAGAAGGTGTCCGCCATGTTGTACACGACGGTGATGATTTGGCTGATGACCGTCGGGAGGACCAGCGCGAGCACCGCCCGCGTGACCGGCGTATTTTCGAAAAGTTCCGTTTTATCCTTTTTCATGCGCTATGCTCCGTTTCCGAATTTACCCGCCCGCGGAATTTCGGCAGGAACGCCGCGAAGGCGAACAGTTCCGCGAGGTACCCGTCGAACAGCGAAATGACGACGCCCGAAACCCCGAACGAGAACGGCAGAACGAACGGGATTTTCCCCGCAACGCCGAAGAGCGACAGCACGTCGGCGACGGCAAGCGCGAACGTCAGCGCCCCGCCGGGGAAAAGGACGGCGGCGGAAAGCCGAAACGGCGTGCCGCACGACCCGCGTCATGCCGCCGGTCAGCCGGAAGAGAACCGCCGTCGCGGCGACCCGGCCAAAGACGCCCAACCCGGCGAGCGCGACGCCGACCCGAACCGGAACCAAACCGACGGACTGCATCCCGCCGCCCCGCCGGTACGCCCCGCCGAAAACCAGCCACGAGCCGACGGCGGCGACGCTCGGGAACAGCCCGGCGAAAAGCCTGCCCCGGCTATCCGCCGGAACCGGCAGGTTTTCCCGGAATGCGCCCGCCAGCCCCGCGACGGCTTCGATTTGGGTCGGCAGGAACGGGGGCAAAACCGGCAGAAGGACCGTCGGGAACAGTTCGTTGAGCGCCGGAACGGTCAAAAGCGCCGGCGCGATTGCCGCGGCGGGGCATGCGAACGCCCTTCGCGCGGCGGTATGTCCGCCCGGTGTGAGCGGTTCGGTGTGGTTGTCCGGGGTGAGCGGTGCGGTGTGGTCGTTCGGGGTGCGCGGCGCGGTGCGGTCGTTCGGCGCGGGCGGTGCGGTGTGGTCGTTCGGGGTGGGCGGCGCGGTGCGGTCGTTCGGGGTGCGCGGCGCGGTGTGGTCGTTCGGGGTGCGCGGCGCGGTGTGGTCGTTCGGCGCGGGCGGCACGGCGCGGTCGTTCGGGGTGCGCGGCGC
>CANQTR010000095.1 GCA_947626805.1 uncultured Clostridia bacterium | reverse complement strand
TTCATTCTATCATATCACTTTTTTCGCTTTCTGTAAAGGTCTAACGGCAAATTTTTTTGCATTTTTTTCGATTTTCCCGCCGGAAATTCCCGGCAGTCGGAAAGAATTTCGTAAAAAATTTCCAATCGTTTACAATTTGACCTTGAAAAGCGGGAAACAATGTGCTAATATAGAAAGGAATATCGGCGGAAACCGTTATACGTTCTATAGGGAGGAGGGACCCGCGATGGAAAACGGCGGAGCGGACGCCGGGAACCCCGGGCGGCGCAAGTCCTCGTCGGTGCAGACCGTCTTTTCGACCGCCCTGCACGGCATCGACGGGCAAATCGTCACGGTCGAATCGTCCGGCGCGTCCTCCCCGGAGCACCGGCTCGAAATCATCGGTCTGCCGGACACGGCGGTCAAGGAATCCGCCGCAAGGGTGCGCTCCGCGGCGCGGCACCTCGACATCGACCTGCTCCCCGGCAAGCTGACCGTCAACCTCGCCCCCGCGGACATTCGCAAGGAGGGTACGGTCTACGACCTGCCGATTCTGCTTTCCATCATCGACGGGAAGGCGCTCGCCGGGGCGGACCTTTCGGACGCCGTATTCGTCGGCGAACTCTCCCTTTCCGGGGAACTCCGCCCGATTTCCGGCGCCCTGCCGATGGCGATTGCCGCCGCGAAAAACGGCTTTCGCCGGTTCTTCTGTCCGGCGGAAAACGCGGTCGAGGCGTCGGCGGCGCCCCATATCGAGGTCTATCCGCTGCATACGGTGTCGGACCTGCTCCTGCATTTCGGCGGCGCAAAGCCGGTTTCCCCGCTCGCGTTTCCCGGCTCGTCCTTCCTGTACCGCGCGTACGAAAACGCGCCGGATTTCTCGGAAATCAAGGGGCAGGAGACCGCCAAGAAGGCGCTCGAAGTCGCCGCCGCGGGCATGCACAACGCCCTGCTGATCGGTCCGCCCGGTTCGGGGAAAAGCATGCTCGCGTCCCGCCTGCCGTATATCCTGCCGCCGCTGACCTTCGACGAAGCATTGGAAACGTCGCAAATCTACTCGGTCGCGGGGCTGACCGACCAACTGTCGCCCCTGCTTTCCCGCCGACCGTTCCGCGCGCCGCACCATACCATCTCCTCCGCCGCCCTCGTCGGCGGCGGGACGCACGTCCAGCCGGGCGAGATTTCGTTCGCGCACAACGGCGTGCTGTTCCTCGACGAATTCCCGGAATTCGACCAGAAAGCGCTCGAAACCATGCGCCAACCGCTCGAGGAGCGCTCGGTGACCATCTCCCGCGTTTCCGGGACCGCCACGTTCCCCTGCTCGTTCATGCTCGTTTGCGCCATGAACCCCTGCCCTTGCGGGTATTACGGACACCCGTCCCGCCCCTGCACCTGCTCGCCGCGGGCGCGGCAGTCCTACCTTTCCAAAATTTCCGGTCCGTTGCTCGACCGCATTGACATTCAGGTCGAAGTCGGGGCGCTGGACTTTTCCGACCTCGACACCGCCGTCGCCGCCGAATCCAGCGAAGCCGTCCGCGCCCGCGTCGGGAAGGCGCGCGATTTCGCGCTCGCGCGGTTCGACGGGCAGTTCCTCCGGAACGGCTCGCCGCTGACCGCCAACGCGTTCATGGAACCGCAGCAGGTCGAGACCTTTTGCGTGCTCAGCGACAAAGCGCGGGACCTTTTGCGGCAGGCGTTCGACCGGCTCGGGCTTTCGGCGCGGGGCTACACCCGCCTGCTGAAGGTGGCGCGGACCGTTGCGGACTTCGAGGAATCGGAGGTCATCACCCACCTGCACGTCGCGACCGCCGTCCGGCTCCGAAGCCTTGACCACAAGTATTTCGGCACCGCCTGAACCCGGCGCCGCAAAAGATAATCCACACGGTAGTTTACATAACCGTCGGCCGGAAATGTGGATAACTCTGTGGAAAAGTGGATAACTTTTTCCGAAAAACCGAAAAATCCGCGGATTCGACAGGAAAGTTTTCCACATCGCGTGCGAAAGTCGTGTGGAAAAGTCCGTCCCATAATCTTTACGGTTTTGAAATTATGTCACCTGCCCCCGCGTCCCGGCGGGGCGGAAAGCGAGGGGTGTTCATGCAGGACGAGGAATATTCCGACGGGTACGGCGCGCCGTCGAAGGGCTACCGCGTCGTCAAGGGGATTTTCAAGGGCGTGCTGTACGGCGCGTCCGCGCTGGTGTGGCTTTTGGTCCTTTACGTTCTGATTTCCACGCGGGAATCCAAACTGATGGACCGCATGCGCTTCACGTCCGAAACGCAGGCGCTCGCGGAGGACGAGGACTTTCGGGTCTACAAGCTCAACGGCGCGTATATGAGTTACAAAGCCCGTATCGAACTCGGCGACGTCTTTTACGCCAAAGAAACCGAAGAACTCGAACTCAGCGTCAAATACAACAAGCAGTTGACCGACGGCGGGGCGGACGGCGTCCTGTACGTCCTGACCGACCAGGACGGGACCGAATACCCCATCGTATCGCTGGAAACCGACGAAATCGGCCGCTACGGCTACGCGCGCGTCTGCTTCGACGGGGTGGTCCTGCCCATCAAGGACACGGGGAGCGGACCCGTCGAAACCGAGGGCGACCCCGTCCGGCTGACGCTCTCGCTCTACCGCGAAAGCGACGGACAGCCGCTCGACACCCGCATCAGCGACGACCGCACGCAAGAACTCAACGACGCCGCGTTCTGCATTTTCGACAGCGGCGACCAAGAGAAAAGCGCCTACATCGGCCGCGTCGAATACGACGACTGACCGATTCCGAATCCGCATACAAAGAAGGAGAAGATGCCCATGAAAACCGATAATATCCGCATCAAACGGAAGAATTCCGACTTTCTGCTGCACGGAGCGCTGTACCTGCTGCTGCTCCTCGTCGGGATATTCCTGATAGGGCTCCCGTTCCTGTCCTTCGCGCCGAACGGAAGCGGCGCGCGGATGTTCCTCATCGTGCTCGGCGTGCTGTGCGTCGGCGCGGGCGGCACGCTGTACGGCATGCTGCTCTACCGCGGGCTTTGTCCGCTCGACGCGCTCATCATCACGAACCGGGGTCTGACCGACCACCTCGTCGGCGGGCGCGAAGGCGTGTATATCGAATGGACCAACGTTTCCTCCATGAAGATTTACGGGCCGAGCAAATCCCCGATGCTGGGGCTTTCGCTGACGGACAACGAAAGCTACCTTTCCCACCTCGGCGGGCGGGATATCCGCGTCGCGCAAGCCAACCTTGACGTCGGCATGCCAATCGTTTCCATCGCCCAGCGGGACGTCTTTCTGCCGATTGGGGAACTGAAAAACCTGTTCTCCCGCATGATCAAGGGCGCGATTTCTTGGGAAAATTACAACACGCAAGGCAAGAAACCCGCCCAGCCGACCGAACGCGACCGCCCGGAAGATCCGCAACCGAGGTCCGCGCAACCGTCCGAGCCCCCGCGTCCGACCGACGGGTTCCGTTCGCTCCACGCGCAAGACGGTCCGTCGCAACCGTCGGATCCCTCGCGCCCGACCGACGGGTTCCGCCCGCTTCGCGCGCAAGACGGTCCGTCGCAACCGTCGGATCCCTCGCGCCCGACCGACGGATTCCGCCCGCTCCACGCGCAAGACGGACCGGAGACCCCGCCGCAAGCCCCCCGGCAGACGCCCGAGGAAGAAACCCTCCTGTTCGAAACGCTTTCGGACGACGAGCCGCTCGTCCCGCCCGAGACCCCCGCGCGACCCCAAACCGAGCAACCCCAAACCAACGATTCGCAAGAGGAGATTGTCCTGCTGGACATTGATAACGACTGATATGAAACGCATTCTGACCGTTCAAGATATTTCCTGTGTCGGGAAATGCTCCGGCACCGTTGCGGTGCCCGTGATTTCCGCGTTCGGGGCGGAGACCTGCCTCCTCCCGACCGCCGTGCTCTCCACGCACACCGCCTTTTCCGACTTCACGTTCTGTGACCTGACCGACGAGATCCCGAAAATCGAGGCGCATTGGAAAAAGGAAAAGCTGACCTTCGACGCGTTCTACAGCGGCTACCTCGGCTCGATTCGTCAAGTGCAGATGGTGCGGGAACTGTTCACCTCCATGAAACGCGACGGGCAGGACCTGATTTTCGTCGACCCGGTCATGGCGGACAACGGCAAACTGTACGCCGGGTTCACGCCGGAATTCGCCGCCCAAATGCGGACGCTTTGCGGGGATTCCGACCTCATGCTCCCGAACCTGACCGAGGCGTACTTCCTGCTCGGCAAAGGCGACCGGTATCGCCCGGACCTCAACCGCGCCGAACTCGAGGACCTGCTCAAGGAACTCGCGGAGACCGGCGCAAAGCAGGTCATGCTGACCGGCGCGGAGCTGACGGAGGGGCGTATCGGCGCCCTGCTGTACGACGCCGCGAGCGGCAGTTTCGACCTCGCGGAAACGGAGAAGATACCGGCGCGGTTCCACGGTACGGGCGACCTGTTCGCGTCCGCCGTGCTCGGCGCGATGCTCTTCGGAAAGAGCGTCCCGGACGCGATGGCGCTCGCGGTGGATTACGTCGCGGCGTGCATGAAGCTGACGCTCGCCGACCCGAACCATGTCTGGTACGGCGTGGATTTCGAGCGCGCCTTCCCGTGGCTGTTCCAAACGCTGTACGGGACGCATTGACCTCCCCGCCGAAAAATCGAAAAAAAGGAAGGCGCCGCGCGGTGCCTTCCTTTCGTTTATGGGAAACGGGTTTGTCGGTGCTTCGCCCCGCACCTGGACTGCACAACGTGCAGTCCTTTCAAGGAACTTTTTGAAAAAAAGTCCCTTGAAAATCTTCAAAAACTTTTCAAATAAGGGGCTTGAAACCACAGGGATTCGCTTGCGCGGAAAGCGGGGGACGCGGTGTCCCCCCGGCTTCCCTACGCGGTGCCTTCCTTGAACGTATCGAAAAAATTCAGCAAAAGCGAAAATACAATAAAAATAATGTTTCGGAGCCGGACATGTGCCGGCTCCGAAACACCTTAAGAGAAAACCGGCGAAGACGGCGTCAGAAGTGGCGCAAGCCGAGCCGGTTTTCGATGAAAGGGGGGATTCGCTATTCAAAGCGGCTTGCCGCTTTGAATGAGGAAACCGCAGAGCAAGGCGGCGCTACGACAAAGTCGTTAGCGACGACGACGCGATTGCGTTTGCCACCCGAAAATTCTTCTTATACCTCGACCCATTCGCCCGGCGTCTTGAGCGCGCGGTTGCCCGCCTCGATGACCGCCATGATACTGACGGTCTCCTCGTGCGCCGCATAAATCCTGCCGGTGCGGAAGAAGTCCAGCATGGACGCGATGAAATTCGGGAAGGTATTGGACATCGCCGGCACCTTGACGTTGATGCCGTCCCCGTAACTGACCGTGAACTCGAAATCTATCCCGCCGTTCCAGCCGTAATGCGACATGACCGCGCTCCGACCGTTCGAGAACTGCAGGACGAGCGACTCGTACTTCCCGCTGCCGACCGACATGACCCGCTTGACGTCGCTGCCCATGAGCATGAGCATCGGTTCCAGCTGGTGAATGGCGTAGGTATCGAAGTTGCCCGGTCCGCGCGAGTTGATGAACACGATATCGTCCTTGCGGAGCGGGACCAGTTCGTCCGCGAAACGCAACGCGGAACTGGAGAAGAACGGGGTGTTATGGGATTCGCCGAGCGCGACGAGGTCTTGCGCGATTTTCTTGGAAAGCGCGAAGGTCTTGTCGACGTACACCGGCTTGCCGCTACGAAGCGGAAGCTGGCAGAGGTCCCAATGGCGTTCGGGGTTATCCGGGCTCATGACAATCAGGCAGTCGCACTTCTCGACGACCTCCTCGATGCTGTTCGCGCGCTGTACGCCGAACTTCGCGCACCACTCGTCGGTGGTCAGCCCGCCCTCCTTGTCCTTTTCGGCGTAGGCGTAGGCGACGACGAACTCGCCGTCCGGGTCGGCGTTGCGAATGAACGCCGGGTAGTTGTTGGCGTGCCATTCGTCGAGGAAATAGTCGATGAACCCGATTTTCTTGACCTTCGGGTTCCCGATTTTGCTCTTGAGGAAGTTGACGGCCTTCTGAATGTCCGCGTACGGGTCATCTCCGCATTCGCGTTCGACGGTCAGGAACCCGCGGTAGCCGATATCTTCAAGCGCTTGCAGGTAGGCGTCGAACGGCACGTTCCCCTCGCCGAGCGGGACTTCGAGGAAGTAGTCGGACAGCCGCAGGTCCTCGATTCCGCCCTCCGCGAAGAAGGCGTACACCCGGTGCGGGTCGATGATGAACCCCTTGCCGTCCTTCGCGTGGGTGTGGACGATGTACCTGCCGAGCGTATGAACCGCCTGCACCGGGTCGACGCCGGTACACATGACGAGGTTCGCCGGGTCCATGTTCACGCCGAATCCGGCGCTGC
>CANQTR010000094.1 GCA_947626805.1 uncultured Clostridia bacterium | reverse complement strand
TCGCCGACCGCCGCGTTGCGGAGCCACGGGGAAAGGTCGGAACAGACCCGCGTCCGCACCAGACGGGACTGGTGCCGCCCAATCGTGTTGAAGGTCAGCGTCGGGCTGTCCGGGTCCGGGTCGCGTATCTCGCCGAACGGCACGAGCCCGAGCTTGATGAGCGCCTGGAACCCGTTGCAGATGCCGCCGACGAGCCCGTCCCGCTGTTTGAGCAGCGTATGCACCGCGTCCTTGACCGCCGAAGCGCGGAAGAACGCCGTGATGAACTTCCCGGAGCCGTCCGGCTCGTCGCCGCCGGAGAACCCGCCCGGCAGGAACACCATTTGCGACGCGTCGACGCGTCGCGCAAAGTAGGCGACCGATTCCGCGACGCTTTTCGCGGAGAGGTTGTTGAGCACGACGATTTCCGGCTCCGCGCCGGCGCGGGCGAGCGCTTTCGCGGTGTCGTATTCACAGTTTGTGCCGGGGAATACCGGGATGAGCGCGCGCGGTTTTGCGCCGCCGATATGGGCGGATTTCGGGGCTTTCCCCGCGCGATAGGTGAACGTCGGGAGCGTTTCGCCGGGCTTCCCTTGCGGGATATTGCAGGCAAAGACCGGTTCGAGTTTCCCTTCGTAGACCGAAAGCAGTTCGCCCTGTGAAACGCGGGAACCGCGGTAGGAAATCGCCGGTTCCGCCGTCGTATGACCGAGCAGGACCCCGCTTTCCGGCAGTTCGGTGCATTCCGCGAGGAGCCACCCGCAAGACGGACCGAACACCGTTTCCGGCGCAATGCCGTCGTCGAATGCGAAACCGATTCCGTTGCCGAATCCCATTTTCATGACCGCTTCTGCCACCCCGCCGAACGTCGGCGTATACGCCGAAAGCACCTTGCCGGCGCGGGCGAGCGCCGTGAACGTCCGATAGACCGCGAGCAGGGACTCGGTTTCCGGCAGTCCGTCCGCGTCGGTTTCCGGGCGGAACAGGAAGACCGGGTTCCCGGCGCCCTTGAATTCGGGCGAGAGAATGTGCGACGCGTCCTCCGTCGTGACCGCGAAGGAGCAGAGCGTCGGCGGGACGTCGATTTGCTCGAAACTGCCGCTCATGGAGTCCTTCCCGCCGATAGCCGCGACGCCGAGGTTCATCTGTGCCATGAACGCGCCGAGCAACGCCTCAAACGGCTGTCCCCAGCGCTTGCCGTCGCGTCCGGGCTTTGCGAAATACTCCTGGAACGTCAAATAGATGTCCTGAAAATCCGAGCCCGCCGCAATCAGTTTCGTGACGGATTCCACGACGGCTTGGTAAGCGCCGTGGTACGGGCTTTTCTCCGAAAGGTAGGGCTGAAAGCCCCAGCTCATCATCGAGCAGGTGGACGTGTCCCGTTTTTCGGTCGAAACCATATGGACCATGGTCTGAATCGGGGTCAACTGGTACTTCCCACCGAACGGCATCAGCACCGTTCCGGCGCCGATGGTCGAATCGAAACGCTCCGAAAGCCCCCGCCGGGAGCAGACGTTCAGGTCGCCCGCCAGCGCGCGCATACCGTCGGCGAAATCCGTCGGGAGCGGGCGCTCGTAGGGGAGGGGCTTTTGCGTTTGAATGACGATGTGCTTTTCCGCGCCGTTGGAATTGAGGAATTCGCGGGAAATATCCACGATGGCTTTCCCGTTCCATTCCATGCGCAGACGCTTTTCCTCGGTCACGACGGCGACCTCGGTCGCTTCGAGATTCTCCGCGTAGGCGAGTTCCCGGAACCGCTCCGCGTCCTCCTTCGAAACGACGACCGCCATGCGTTCCTGTGACTCGGAAATGGCAAGTTCCGTGCCGTCCAGCCCTTCGTATTTTTTCGGGACCTTGTTCAGGTCGATGGACAGCCCGTCCGCAAGTTCACCGATGGCGACGGACACCCCGCCCGCGCCGAAGTCGTTGCACCGCTTGATGAGGCGCGACGCCTCCGGGTTGCGGAACAGCCGTTGCAGTTTGCGCTCCTCCGGGGCGTTGCCCTTCTGCACTTCCGCCCCGCAGGTTTCGAGCGATTGGAGCGTGTGGGACTTCGACGAGCCGGTCGCGCCGCCGCAACCGTCCCGTCCGGTGCGCCCGCCGAGCAGGATAACGACGTCCCCCGGTTCCGGGCGTTCCCGACGCACGTTTTCCGCGGGGGCGGCGGCGATGACCGCGCCGATTTCCATGCGCTTTGCGACGTACCCTTCGTGATAGAGTTCGTCGACCATTCCGGTCGCAAGCCCGATTTGGTTGCCGTAGGACGAATACCCCGCGGCGGCGGTCGTGACGATTTTGCGCTGGGGCAGTTTGCCCGGAAGCGTTTCCCGCACCGGGACGAGCGGGTCGCCCGCGCCGGTCACCCGCATCGCGGCGTACACATACGCGCGCCCGGAAAGCGGGTCGCGAATCGCCCCGCCGATACAGGTCGCGGCGCCGCCGAACGGCTCTATCTCCGTCGGGTGGTTGTGCGTTTCGTTCTTGAAGAGCAACAGCCAGTCCTCGTCCTTGCCGTCGATTTGCACCTTGATTTTGACCGTGCAGGCGTTGATTTCCTCGGATTCGTCCAGCTTGTCGAGTTTGCCCTCCGCGCGAAGCGCCTTTCCGGCGAGCGTGGCGATGTCCATGAGGTTGACGGGTTTGGTCCGACCGAGTTTTTTCCGGGTGGAAAGGTAGGTTTGATACGCCCGCTCAAGCACCGGGTCGGCGAATTCCACGCGGTCAATCGTGGTCGAAAAGGTTGTGTGGCGGCAATGGTCGGACCAATAGGTGTCAATCATTCGGATTTCCGTCACCGTCGGGTCGCGACCCTCCTCGCGGAAATACGTTTGGCAGAACCGGATATCCCCCTCGTCCATCGCGAGCCCCGCTTTTTGCAGGTAGGCGAGCAGTTCCTCGTCGGTAAAATCGCAAAAGCCCCGGACGGTCGCGACTTCGGTCGGCACCGTGTAGGCGGTTTCGAGCGTTTCCGGTTTCTCCATGGACGCAAGGCGGCTCTCCACCGGGTTGATGACGTACTTCTGCACCGTTCGGAGTGATTCCTCCGACAGTTTGCCGTAGAGCAGGTACACCTTCGCCGTCCGCACCGTCGGGCGTTCGCCTTGCGAGAGCAACTGGATACATTGCGCGGCGGAATCCGCCCGCTGGTCGAACTGCCCCGGCAGATATTCGACGGCGAACACCTCGTCCGCCCCGCCCGGCAGTTCGTTGTATACGTCGTCCAATTGCGGCTCGGAGAACACCGTGCGAACGGACGCGCGGAACAGTTCCTCGCCGATTCCCTCGACGTCGTAGCGGTTGAACAGACGCAACTCCTGCAGCCCTTCGATGCCGAAGAGCGTCGTCAGTTCGTTCCGCAACGCGTGCGCCTCCGCCGCGAGGGCCGGTTTTTTTTCCACAAATACGCGATAAACCATGTCAGCCGTCTTTCCTCCCGTTCAGGACCGAGAGCGCCCGCCTGCCGATATCCTTGCGGCAGTAAGCGTTCTGAAAATGCACCTTCGGAACCTCTTGATAGGCTTTCGCCACCGCTTTCGGCAGGGTTTCCGCTTTTGCGACCACGCAAAGCACCCGCCCGCCGCCGGTGACGGGGATGCCGTCCTTCTCCTTGACGCCCGCGCAAAGCAGTTCCGCGTCGAAATCGTTGTCAACGGTGATGGGGAACCCCGTTTCGTACTGTTTCGGGTAGCCGTCCGACGCGACGACGACGCAGCACGCCGCCCCGTCGGAGAACCGAACCTCCGTCTGCTCCAGCCGTCCATCCGTGACTGCTTCGAAAACCGTCAGCAGGTCGCTTTCCAGCAACGGCAGGACCACTTGCGCCTCCGGGTCGCCGAAACGGCAGTTGTATTCGATGACCTTCGGTCCGTCCGGCGTCAGCATCAGCCCGAAGTACAGACAGCCCCGGAACGTCCGTCCCTCCGCGTTCATGGCGCGGACCGTCGGCAGGAAGATGCGCTCCATACATTCCTTCGCAATTTCCTCCGTGTAGAACGGATTGGGCGCGACGGTCCCCATTCCGCCGGTGTTCGGACCTTCGTCGCCGTCATGCGCCCGCTTGTGGTCCATCGAGGACACCATCGGCTTGACGACGTTTCCGTCCGTGAACGAGAGCACCGAGACTTCCGGTCCCGTCAGGAATTCCTCAATGACGATTCGCGCGCCGGAAGCGCCGAAAACGCGATCCTCCATCATGGAACGCACCGCGTCCTTTGCCTCCTCGCGGGTTTGCGCGACGACGACGCCCTTGCCGAGCGCGAGCCCGTCCGCCTTGACGACCGTCGGGATAGGCGCATTCTCAAGGTAGCGCAGGGCGTCCTTCGGGTCGTCGAACACCTCGTAGGCGGCCGTGGGGATACCGTATTTCTTCATCAGGTCTTTCGCGAACACCTTACTGCCCTCGATGACGGCGGCGTTCTTGCGCGGACCGAAACAGCGGACCCCCGCGTCCTCCAGCGCGTCGACGCACCCCAGCACGAGCGGGTCGTCCGGCGTGACCACCGCGTAGTCGATTTGCTTCTCCTTCGCGAACGCGACGATTGCCGGAATGTCCTTCGCCCCAATCGGTACGCAGACGGCGTCCTTCGCGATACCGCCGTTGCCGGGGAGGGCGTACAACACCTCGACCGCCGGATTTTCCTTCAGTTTCTTGATGATGGCGTGCTCCCGCCCGCCGCCGCCGATGACCATCAGCCGCATATCCGTTCACCCAATCCTTCCTTAAATACTATATCCCTTACCCAATCAGTTCCGCGCAGACTCGTTCGGTCGCTTCCGGCAACAGTTTCCACTCCGCCTGCTCCATGACCCGTTTCTGCAATTCCTCCGGCGTGACGCCCTCCGGCACCGTGACCGCCGCTTGCGCGATAATTTCGCCGCCGTCGGTGATTTCGTTGACGAAATGCACCGTCGCGCCGGTCACCTTGACGCCCCGCGCAAGCGCCGCTTCGTGCACCTTCAGCCCGTAAAACCCGTCCCCGCAGAACGCGGGAATCAGGGACGGGTGGACGTTGAGGATTCGCCGGGGATACCGCTTGACGAAGTCCTCTGAAAGAATGCAAAGGAACCCCGCAAGCACGATCAGGTCGATTCTTTTTTCGGCGAGCAGGGAAGTCAGTTCGCTTTCGAACCGCTCCTTTCCCAGTTCCTTTCGGTTCAAAACCACCCGTTCGACGCCCGCGTCCGCCGCGCGGCGAAGCGCGTAGACGTCCGGCTTGTTGGAAACCACCAAAACGATTTCCCCCGAACGGAGAAGCCCGCTCTTTTCGGCGTCCAGCAGGGCTTGCAGATTGGTCCCGCCGCCGGACACCAGCACCGCGACGCGCGCTTTCAGCATAGAATCACCCCGTCGTCGGAACGGACGACCTCGCCGATGACGTACGCGTCCTCGCCCGCGCCCCGCAGGACTTCAAGCGCCTTGTCCGCGTCGGCGGGGGAAACGACGACGCTCATTCCGACGCCCATATTGAACGTGTTAAACAAATCGCGCTCGTCGATATGCCCTTCGGCGGCAATCAGCGGGAAAATCGGCGGCGTTCGGACCGCTTTCTTTTCGATTTTCGCCGAAAGCCCCTCCGGGAAGGAGCGCGGGATATTCTCGTAAAATCCGCCGCCGGTGATGTGCGAAATGCCCTTGACCGTCACCTGCTCCAGCAGAGCGAGTATCGGGCGGACATAGATTTTCGTCGGCGTCAACAGCACTTCGCCGAGCTCCCGACCGTCCAGCTCGTCGTATTTGCGGTGGATATCCCCCTCGTCGACGCGGAACACCTTGCGAACCAGCGAAAACCCGTTGGAATGCACCCCGCTCGACGGCAGGGCGAGAATCACGTCGCCCGCCTGCATCTTCGTGCGGTCGATGACCTTTTCACGGTCGACGATGCCGACGGAGAACCCAGCGAGGTCGTACTCGTCCTCCGGGTAAAAGCCCGGCATTTCCGCGGTCTCCCCGCCGATGAGCGCCGAACCGGACTGCACGCAACCCTCCGCGACCCCTTCGACGATGGAGGCGATTTTTTCCGGGACGTTCTTCCCGCAGGCGATATAATCCAGGAAAAAGAGCGGTTTCGCGCCGCAACAGACGACGTCGTTGACGCACATCGCGACACAGTCGATACCGACCGTGTCGTGCTTGTCCATCAGAAAGGCGATTTTCAGCTTCGTACCCACGCCGTCCGTGCCGGACACCAGCACCGGATTCTTTATCTCGGTCAAATCCGGGGCGAACAGCCCGCCGAACCCGCCGATACCGGATTCGACGCCGGACGTCCTCGTCCGCGCCACGCTCGCCTTCATCAGTTCGACTGCTTTGTACCCGGCGGTAATGTCCACGCCCGCCTGCTTGTAACTTTCGCTGTGGCTCTTGGTATTCATGCTTTTCGTCCTTTCGTCACGCCTGTGGGTCGCGTTTCTTCCCGCGTTTTTCGGAAATTTTGTATTCAAAGCGGTTCTTGCGCTTGTTTTTCGGGACTTCCGTCGGATAGTCGCCGTTGAAACAGGCGGTGCAGTA
>CANQTR010000093.1 GCA_947626805.1 uncultured Clostridia bacterium | reverse complement strand
TTGACGGCGGACGACGAGGTCACGCACACGTCGCATACGGTCTTGAGTTCCGCCGTGGTGTTGATATACGCGACGACGGTGCAATCGGGGTATTGCTCCTTCAATTGCAGCACCGTTTCGGCGTCGAGCTGTTCCGCCATCGGACAGCCCGCGTCCGGGTGGGCGAGCAGGACGGTCTTTTCGGGGGAGAGGATTTTGACTGTCTCCGCCATGAACCGCACGCCGCACATCACCACGGTCTGCTGTCTCGTTTCCTGCGCCATGGCGGAAAGCCGATAGGAATCGCCGACGAAGTCCGCAATCTCGAGAATTTCGTGCGCTTGGTAACTGTGGGCGAGAATGCAGACGTCCTTTTCCTTTTTCAGGCGGAGAATCTCTTCCTGTAACTGTTTCAAAATGGGTCACCGTTCCTTTCCGTGCCTTGCGAAAATCGTTCTTTCTTACAGTATAACACATTTTGCGCCCGGTTTCAAGAAAAACTTGCGAAATCTTTCTTGCAATTTCCGCGGGGGTATGCTATACTGAAGTCGATTCAGGCGGCAAAGACCGGGAAAGGAAGGCTTTTCGTATGAAACGACCTGATTTGCTGATTCGCAACACCCGCGCGCTCGTGCGCGGCGCGGACGGACATTACGCGGAGACCGACGCGGAGATTGCGATTTCCGACGGGATTATCCTCTCTATGCACGGCGCGCCGGAAGGGTTTTCGCCCGACCGCGTCCTCGACGGAACCGGAAAACTCTGCATTCCGGGGCTTATCAACTGCCATACGCACCTGTATATGTCCCTGTTCCGCAACGCCGCCGACGACGTGGCGTTCGACGAATGGCTGTTCCGCCGCATTCTCCCGCGGGAGGAAACGCTGACGGCGGAGGACGCCTACTGGGGGACGCTGCTCTCCTGCATCGAATTGCTGAAACGCGGGACGACCTGTTTTTGCGATATGCATATGTTTCCCGGCGTGCCCGCCCGCGCCGCGCGGAAAGCGGGACTTCGCGCCGTCGTCAGCCGCGGGCTGACCGGTTCGGAGGGCGGCGAACGGCGTGTCTCCGAGGCGCTCGGCGAATGGGAGGAGGTGAAGGACGACCCGCTGACGACCTTCATGCTCGCGCCGCACGCGATTTACACTTGCGACGAGGCGTTCCTGCGGCGGATTGCCGACCTTTCCGGGGAGACCGGACTCCCTATCCACACGCACCTCGCCGAATCGGTCAAGGAATCGGCGGACTGCTACCGCGAACACGGCTGTTCCCCCGCCGCCTACCTCGACCGCGTCGGTATCCTTTCGCACAAGACCCTCGCGGCGCATTGCGTGCAGCTTTCCGAATCGGACATTCGCCTGCTCGCGGCACGCGGCGTGTCGGTCGCGCACAACCCGAAAAGCAACCTCAAACTGGCGAACGGGGTCGCTCCGGTCCGGCGTATGCTCGAGCAGGGGGTCAACGTCTGCCTCGGTACGGACGGGGCGGGCTCCAATAACGCACAGAACCTTTTCTCCGAGATGAATTTCGCCTGCCTGCTCCCGAAGGGAATTGAGCGGGACGGCGCGGCGGTCAGCGCCGAAGAGGTTTTCGCAATGGCGACGGAGAACGGCGCGAAAGCCCTTTCGCTTGAGAAGGTCGGTCGGCTCGAAGAGGGGTGGCAGGCGGACATCGTCCTGCTCGACCTGCACCGCCCGGCGTTTTCGCCGCCCGGTCGCACCTTGCGCGCGCTCTGCTATGCCGCCGACGGCAGCGAGGTGGAAACGGTCCTCGTCGGCGGGCAGGTCGTGCTCGACCGCGGCGTCCTGCCGTTCATCGACGAGGAAGAAGTCTATTTCCACGTCGCAAAAATTACGAAGGACTGGTAAAGAACCATGTTGCAGTATGCGATTGCCGACCCGTCCCTTTGGGAGTCCGGCGAAAGGAAAATATGCTGGGTGCGGGACCATATGCCGCTCTTGCGCGGTCTGGAAGCGGAACTTTCGGAGGAAAAGCCCTTCGACGGGCTCCGCGTCGCCCTTTCCGTGCATTTGGAGGCGAAAACCGCCTATCTCTGCCGGGTTTTGGCGGCGGGCGGGGCGGATATGTACGTCACCGGCAGCAACCCGCTCTCCACGCAAGACGACGTGGCAGCCGCGCTCGTGCGCGGCGGAATGCGGGTGTTCGCCCGGCACGGGTGCGATATGGAAACCTATCGGGAAGGGCTTTGCCGGGTCGTGGAATGCGCCCCGCAACTCGTCATCGACGACGGCGGCGACCTCGTGCACCTGCTGCACACCGCCTACCGCGACCTGCTCCCGCACGTCATCGGCGGCTGCGAGGAAACGACGACCGGCATTCTTCGCTTGCGCGCGATGGAGCGGGAGGGCGCGCTGTGCTTTCCGATGATTTCGGTCAACGACGCCGACTGCAAGCACCTTTTCGACAACCGCTACGGCACGGGACAATCCGTCTGGGACGCTATCGACCGCACGACAAACCTCATCGTCGCCGGAAAGACCGTCGTCGTCGCCGGCTACGGCTGGTGCGGCAAGGGGGTCGCGATGCGGGCGAAGGGGCTGGGCGCCTCCGTCGTCGTGACGGAGGTGGACCCTATCAAGGCGATGGAGGCGGTCATGGACGGATTCCGGGTCCTGCCGATGGCGGACGCCTGCCCGATTGGCGACCTGTTCATCACCGTGACCGGCGATTGCGGCGTGCTGACGACGCCGCATTTCCCCCTGCTCAAGGAGGGGGCGCTCCTCGCGAACGCCGGACATTTCGACGTCGAGGTGGATATGCAATCTCTCAACGCGTACGCCGTCCGCAAGTGGGAAGCACGGGAGAACATCACCGGCTACGAACTCCCGAACGGGAAGACGGTCTACGTCCTCGCGGAGGGGCGGCTGGTCAACCTCGGCGCCGGGGACGGACACCCGGCGGAAATCATGGACCTTTCCTTCGCCGTGCAGGCGATGAGCGCGCGCTACCTCGTCAAGAACCGCGAAACGCTTTCCGGCGGGCGGGTGATTGCCGTCCCGCGGGAGGTCGACCTCGCGATTGCGCGCCGCCGTCTGGACGCGTGGGGCGTGCGAATCGACCGTCTGACCGACCGGCAGGCGGCATACCTCGCCTCGTGGGACCCGGAAGGCTGACGCGTCCCGCCGGGGAGAAAGTTTTGTTCACAAGTTTCCGTCTTTTTCGTTGCAATCCTTTTGCACAAATCGCTTGGAAAATTCACAATTCGGTGGTATACTGAAGGTACAGAATCGGTCAGGACCTCCGAAAAGGAGAAGGGCAGGGGAAACCTCGAATGTTCAAAAGTGTCTTTTCCCGCATCATGACGACCTTTTCGGTCATCATTCTGGTCTGTATCCTGCTTTTGGTCTTTATCGTCGCCTCCGGGCTGTTTCGGGAAAGCCAGGCGAAGGAACTTTCCGAACTGGTCGTCGCGGCAAAGGAGGTTGCCTACTTCCTGCACGAAACGCAAAAAGGCGCCCGGGAACCGACCTTGCAGGTGTTGCAAAGCGACGCGTTCCTGACCGCGCTGACCGGCGTTGCGCTGAATACGGACGCGGATATTTCCGTCCTTTCCATGGACGGGGTGATTCTGCTGACGGATTCCGCCGCGTGGGAACCCGGCGAGCGCATGATGACCCGCGACACGCTCTCGGACCTGCTGAACGACCCGAACGCCTACGCGCTCAGCGACCTCGCGGGCGCGCTCCCGTCAAAGCGGCTCAACGGGTTTGAAACCGTGCGGAACGGGGACGGCGACTACCTCGTCGTCGTGACCGCCCATTCCGCCCCGACCAACGAACTGGCAAATTCCGTGACCATGCTGATGGTCGCCGTGGCGATTTGGATTGTGTTCGTCGCGGTCATTTGCGTGTTTTTGATTTCCCGCCGCATCACCGACCCCATCAAGCAAATCGGCGACGCCGCGAAGGAGTACGCGCAAGGGCGATTCAACGTCCGCGTGAACGTCGACGGGCAGGACGAGATTGCCGAACTCGGCCGCGCGTTCAACAATATGGCGAGCAGTCTCGCGACCCACGAGGAGAACCGCAACACCTTCATCGCCAATGTCTCGCACGACCTTCGCACCCCGATGACGACCATTTCCGGGTTCGTCGACGGCATTCTCGACGGGACCATTCCGCCGGAACAGCAGAACCATTACCTGCAAACCATTTCCGGCGAGGTGCACCGTCTTTCGCGTCTGGTCAATTCGCTCTTGCAGGTCAGCCGGCTGGAATCCGGCGCGAAATTGCGGGTGAGCGAATTCAACCTGACGGAAAAGGCGCGGCAGGTACTGCTTTCGCTGATTGGCAAAATCGAGGCGAAACGAATCGACGTGGATTTCGAGGGCGGGGAGGAGGACCTGTTCGTCCTCGCGGACCCGGACGCGATTCATCAGGTGCTGTACAACCTTCTCGACAACGCGGCGAAATTCACCGAGCAGGGCGGGAAAATCACCGTCCGTATCGTGGCGGTCCGCGGGAAGAAGGCGCAAGTCCGCGTGACCAATACCGGGCAGAGTATTCCGCCGGAGGAAATCCCGCACATCTTCGAGCGATTCTATAAGTCCGACCGCTCCCGCGGATTGGACAAGACCGGGACGGGGCTGGGTCTGTATATCGTCAAGACCGTCCTCGATAAGCACGGCGAATCCATTTCCGTCACGTCCTCGCCGGTGACGGGGACCACCTTCTGTTTCAACCTGTCCCTCGCGGGCGGGCGGCAGAAGAACAAACCGGCGGACGGTCCCGAAACGGACCCCGATTGAATTGGCAAATACAATGTTTTATATATAGGAAAGGAAAACGGTGAGAACCATGAGCGAATGGGAAAACAACGAAAACGAACGTCCGGAAGGCGAACCCCAACCGGAACCCACGCCGAATCAGCCGGAAAACGCCCCGAGCGGACAGCAGTCCGAACCGGCGGGACAGCCCGGCGGAAACGGGAACGACTATTACACCTGGGAAGGAAAACCCGGCAAGAACGGCAAAAAACGCCGTCGGGGCAACCGCGCGGGGGCGTTCTGTGCGGTCGCGGTGGTG
This sequence comes from uncultured Clostridia bacterium, assembly GCA_947626805.1. Taxonomy (GTDB): domain Bacteria; phylum Bacillota; class Clostridia; order Oscillospirales; family CAG-382; genus Coliplasma. The sequence continues at coordinate 1,493 of CANQTR010000093.1, read as the reverse complement.
TGTCTGGTGCTGACGGCGGCGATTTGCTTGCCGACGCTGCTCCTCCTCTTTTTCGACGGCGGGACGAATCCCTCGTCCGGGAACAGCCGCGTGCCGGGCGGAGGACTGCAATCGGGCGTGTCGCTGACGCCGGAAGGGACCGTTTCCTATGACGTCAGCCAGACCATCGAGCCGAATATCAACCCGGAAAGCGAAACGAACGACCTGACGGAGCTGTACGAAACCTGCTCAAAGAGTTGCGTGAGCATTTACGTCACGTTCGGCAGACAGAACGAGGGCTCGTACGCGATTGGGAGCGGTTTCGTCCTGACGAATGACGGCTACATCGCCACCAATCAGCACGTCGTCGATGAAGGGGAAAAAATTGAGGTCATCTTCTATGACGACACGAAGTACGAGGCGGAACTGGTCGGCGAGGACAAGACGCGGGACCTTGCGGTCCTGAAGATAGACGCGGAGGACCTGACGCCGCTCAAGGTCGGCAATTCCGACGCCCTGAAAGTCGGGCAGACGGTCGTCGCAATCGGCACGCCGTACGATATGGCGTTTGCCGGCACGCTGACGCGGGGAAGTATCAGCGGTCTTGACCGTCAAATCGAGATTACGGACGAGCAGACCGGTCGCGTCGTCAAGACCATGACCATGATTCAGACGGACGCGTCCATCAACCCCGGCAACAGCGGCGGCCCGCTTATCAATATGTCCGGGGAAGTCGTCGGTATCAACGCGATGAAACTCATGCAGGACAGCTACGATTCCACCACATACGAGGGGCTAGGCTTTGCCATTCCAATCAACTATGCGGTCGATATTTTCAACCAGCTTATCCAGTACGGTCGTGTCGTGCAGGAGCCGGAAAACAGCTATGTGAACATCAGCGCGTGGCTCGGCGTGACCGTCGCGAACGTGGAGGACGGGCTTGCGAGCGCCGGCATTCGCCCGCGGTGCGAATACCCGGAGGAGGGCGCCATCATCCTGTCGGTCGACCCGAATACCGCCGTCTATGCGGCCGGTCTGCAACAGTTCGACATCGTGACGGAGTTTGACGGACATACCATCACCTCCAAGGACGACCTGGTGAACGTGCTGAACGGCTACCGGGCGGGGCAACAGGTCAGCATGACGGTCTACACGTTCTCCCGCCGGTTCGACAGTTGCGAACAGCAGACGCTTGCGTTCGTGCTGGACGGCGCCGCTTGAGTCCGGTTTGCGCTTGCTTTTTCCGCGTCCGTGCGTCGTTCCTTCCGTAACGGCGCATGGACGCGCTTTTTTCGGGCGATACTACGCATGTACGGACGTCGGGGTTTTGGGATTTGCAAAAAAAAAATCGAAAAACTTTTCCAAAACCCCTTGACAAACGGTTTTGAATGTGGTATAGTGACAAAGCTGTCACGGAGAGCGGAAGTTTTCCGGGGAGGCGGCGAAGAGGGACATTGAAAACTGAACAACAGAGAAAGATGTACTACGCGCAACATGGAGACATGTTGCGAGGG
>CANQTR010000092.1 GCA_947626805.1 uncultured Clostridia bacterium | reverse complement strand
TTCACCGTAAAAGACGCTTCCTCGCCGACGACCAGCAGGTCCACTTCGGGTCCCGCCCCGTCGCTCCGGCGGTAGAGATGTGCGTAACGAAGCGGTGCGCCGGAAAAGCACTCCGTCCCGTCGGTCAGGTCGGTCAGCCCGCTCCCCGGCTCCTCCGTCAGCGTCAGCAGCAGCACGTCGCCGCCCCGGCAGAGCACTTCCGCGTCCCCGTCCGGCGTCAGCACGTCCCCGCGCTGCAGCGTGACCTCCCGGTAGCCGTCCGACGGCGCTTCCGCGTCCGGTTCCCGCGCGTCCGCCAGTTCCGCTTTGACTTTCTCCAGTTCGCCGAGCAGTTCCCGCCGCAAAGCGTCCAGCTGCTCCTCCAGGTATTCGACCGACACGAGCGTCGGCACGTCGCCGCTTTCCGTCGCGTTCGCGCGCGCCGGTCCGTACACGCCGACGCACACGGTCAGCGCCAGCACGAACGCCGTCAACTTGCCCGTTTTCATTCCGTTTTTCGCTCCCTTTCGTAGGGATTTTGTCGTTTTTGGACGAAAATTGAAGAAAATGTCCATTTCCTTTGTTCCATCCTATGCCATCATACTGATTTTTCTTCCGTCTGTCAAGCGTTTTGCTTGTATTTCGGCGTTTTGCACAAAGGAAACCCGAACAAACCCCCTTGCTTTTGTCCGCAAAATCCGATATAAAAGATAGGAATGTTTCAGGGAAAAGGGTTAGGGTAGATGGAATACTTTGAAATGCTTTTACCGCTGTCGCTGATTCTGTGCTTTTCGAAACTGCTCTCGAAGCTGTGCGAGAAGGTGCATTTGCCGCAAGTGGTGGGGCTTTTGTTCGCCGGGGTGTTGCTCGGCGTGGTACACAGCCTGACCGGGCAGGCGGTCATCAGCGACGCGGCAATCGCGGGGCTGGGCTTCCTCGCGAAGATTGGGGTCATTCTGATTATGTTCTCGGCGGGGCTGGAAACCGACGTGCGGCAAATCCGCGCGGTCGGACTGCCGGCGGTGTTCATCACGCTCGCCGGGGTGGTGGTCCCGATGGGGCTGGGGTTCGTCGTCGCGTGGGCGTTCGCGGGGTTTGAATCGGCGGCGGTCGTGCAGAGCCTGTTTTACGGCTGTATCCTGACCGCGACGTCGGTCAGCGTGACGGTCGCGTCCTTGCGGGAAATGGGCAAGTTGCAGGGCAAGGTCGGCTCGACGATTGTCGCGGCTGCCATTCTCGACGACATCATCGGCGTCGTCGTGCTGTCCTTCATCGTGTCGCTCGGCGCCGACGGCGGGGGCGAGAACCCGTGGCTGGTCCTGTTGCGGACCGGGCTGTTCTTCCTCTTTGCCGCCGCGCTCGGCGTCGCCTTGCGCTGGATTTTCCGCCGGCTGAGCGAGCGCATGCCCCACCACCGCACGATTCCCATCATGGGGTTTGCCGCCTGCTTCTTCTTCGCCTACGCGAGCGAACGCTGGTTCGGCGTAGCGGACATCACCGGCGCGTTCTTCGCCGGGCTGGTTCTCTCCGGCAACCGCGACGCCGCCTACATCGACCGCCGAAGCGACATCATGAGTTACATGGTGTTCGGACCGGTTTTCTTCGCGAACATCGGTATCAACGCCGACTTTTCCGGGCTCAACCTGACCGTCCTCGCGTTCGGCGTCTGCTTCCTGCTCGCCGGCATCGTCGGCAAGGTGCTCGGCTGTGGGCTGACCGCCCGGCTTTGCGGCTATTCCGCGCGCGATTCCTTGCGCGTCGGCGTCGGCATGGTCGTCCGCGCCGAGGTCGCCCTGATTTGCGCCCAGCGCGGCGTCGACAGCGGCATCATCGACGCGTCTATCCTGCCGTTTATCCTCGTGCTGATTATCCTCACCTCCTTCCTCGCCCCCGTTTTTCTCAAACTCTCCTACGACTGGGAGCGCGACGAGCGGATTCGAAGTCTATAGGGGCGTGCGTGGGATAGAATGGAGAGGGAAGGGGTACGTGTGGGGGTGCAGGCACCCCCACGCCCCCCTGTGCAAAGTCGACTGCCGTCGACTTTGGGGGTGTCATAAATAGAATTCTGCCGTTGTGCCTCGGGGGAGCGTTCGATGCGCTCTCGTTTTTTCTTAGCGCCCCGGACCTCGCCGGCTCCCGCGAAGCGCTCGCTCGCACCCATTTCGCGTGGGGTCAAAACATGCGTGGGGTCGGAACAAATCTACAATAAAATAATGTCCCGTAGGCGGGCATGTAGCCGCCCGCTCCGAACGCAAGGCGTTCGGAGCAGGACTTAATTAAGAGAAAAATGGCGAAGGCGGCGTCAGAATTGGCGCAAGCCGAGCCATTTTTCGACGAAAAGGGGGCATTGGGGGGAAAACGCGGAACAAGGCGGAGCGCACGAAGGGCGCGGAGTCGCCGTGACCGCGTTTGCCCCCCAACATTGTTTTGTCGAAAATTTACGGAAAAGGTATTGACAACGCCCGCGAACGAGGGTATAATAAGGACAGCTTTTTTGCATCTGTGCTGACAACCCGGCAAAGCGCCTTCGCCTTTGCCATCGGGTACACAGACACGGGTCCGGCGCTCCGAACGCCCGCCCGGAGGCAGGTAAGCATCCTGCCTGAAATATAACAAAATGTGCGCGTCAGGCAGTTCCGAACAGGGACCGTTACCGAAAGAAGTTTCGGTTTGAGCGCCGGCAACAGCAATAGTCTGTCCGTCAAAACCGGGCGGGTGACTTGTATGAAACCCTTTGCGGGGCGTTGCCGTCAGTCTGACGTGGGTCTGCGCAGAGTTTTGCGAAAGCAAAGCGATACGCGGTCAAAGCCGCAAAGGGATGGATGCAAAATGGAAAAAAAGAACATCATCGAGCTGAAAAACATCACCGTTTCGTTCGACGGGGAGCGCATTCTCGACCGCCTCGACCTGACCATCGAGGACGGCACGTTCGTCACCCTGCTCGGGCGGTCCGGGTGCGGGAAAACCACGACCCTACGCATCATCGCGGGTTTTCTCCGACCGGACGAGGGTGATGTCTTTTTCGGCGACGAGCGGGTCAACGACGTCCCGCCCTACCGCCGTCCGGTCAACACGATTTTCCAGCGGTACGCCCTCTTTCCGCACCTCAACGTGTTCGAAAACGTCGCGTTCGGGCTTCGCGTCCGGCGCGCGCCGAAAGCGGAGGTCGCCGGAAAGGTCCGCGAAATGCTCCGCCTCGTCAACCTCGAAGGCTACGAGAAACGCAAAATCGACAGCCTGTCCGGCGGGCAGCAGCAACGGGTCGCGATTGCCCGCGCGCTGATAAACCGTCCGTCGGTCCTCCTGCTCGACGAGCCGCTCTCCGCCCTCGACGCGAAGTTGCGCAAGGATATGCAGGTGGAACTCCGCCGTATCCAGCGCGAAACGGGGATTACGTTCATTTTCGTCACCCACGACCAGGAAGAGGCGCTCTCCATGTCCGACGTTGTGGTCGTCATGAACGACGGGCGCATCCAGCAAATCGGCTCCCCGGTCGACGTATACAACGAACCGAAGAACGCCTTCGTCGCGGACTTCATCGGCGAATCCAACATCATCGACGGCGTCATGAACCGCGACGCGACGGTCACCTTCGCCGGTCACACGTTCGCCTGTGTCGACGAGGGCTTCGCGCACGACGAACCGGTCGACGTGGTCATTCGCCCGGAGGACGTCGACGTAGTCGGTCCCGGCGAGGGCATGATTACCGGCGTCATCACGCAATCCACCTTCAAGGGCGATTACTACGAACTGATTGTCGAGGTGCGGGGGTTCAAATGGATGGTCCAGACCACCGACGCCTACGCCGAGGGGCAGACCATCGGCATCGTGCTTGACCCGGATTCCATTCACGTCATGCACAAATCCGAATACTCCGGTCTGTACGGGGACTACAGCAGTTTCTCCGACGAAATGGACGACCCGGTCCCCGACCGCGCCGCCGAAGTCGAAGAGGAGGGGTCCCTGTGACCGCCCGCCGGAACCGGCGGAGCCTCGGTACGGTCCTGCTCAACGCGCCGTATCTGCTCTGGGCGGCTCTGTTCATCCTCATTCCGCTCGTCATCGTGCTCTACTACGCCTGCACGGACGGCGACGGGCATTTCACGCTGTCCAATTTTTCCAACCTGAAGGAATACGGGTTCGTCATGCTCCGTTCCTTCTGGTATTCCCTCGCGGCGACGGCGATCTGCCTGCTCGTCGCCTACCCCTACGCCTATATCGTCTGCCGCTTCCGCCCGGCGGGGCAGCGGTTCGCGAACCTGTTCATCATGCTCCCGATGTGGATTAACCTGCTCATTCGCACCTACTGCCTCATGACGCTCATGGAGGGCAACGGGCTTATCAACCAGTTCCTCGCCTTCCTCGGCTTCGGGAAACTCCCGTTGCTCAACAACACTGGGGCGGTCATCTTCGGCATGGTGTACAACTACCTGCCGTACATGATTCTGCCCATCTACAACGTCATGTCCCGTATCGACCCCGCCCTGCTCGAAGCGGCGGAGGACCTCGGCTGCAACGCGTTCACGCGCGTCCGGCGGGTGCTTTTGCCGCTGTCGGCGCCGGGAATCGTGTCCGGGGTCATCATGGTGTTCGTCCCGTCGGTCAGCACGTTCTACATCTCCAAAGCCATGGGCGGCTCGAACAATTTCATGATTGGCGACCTGATTGAGAGCCAGATTCATTCCCAGAACAGCAACCTGCCGGTCGCCGCCGCGCTTTCGACGGTGCTGATGGTCGTCATTCTCGTCAGTATGTTCATTCTCAACCGCTTTTCGTCGGATTCGGAAGGGGGGAGCCTGCTCGTATGAAAGCCCTTCGCGGGGGATTCCTCGCCCTGCTGTACGCGGTGCTGTACGCGCCGCTGGTCGTCATGGTGCTGTTCTCGTTCAATTCCGCGCGGAGCACGACGTCGTTCAACGGCTTTTCCTTCCGCTGGTATGAAAACCTCTTTTCGGACTACGCCTTGCTTTCGGTTCTGCAGAACACCCTGCTGATTTCCGTGCTCGCGTCGCTGGTCGCGACGGCGCTCGGCGTGGTCGCGGCTTACGGCATTTTCCGCATGAAGGCGGGAAAACTCAAGAACGCCGTCAACACGGTCACGAACATCCCGCTGACCAACCCGGACATCATCACCGGCGTGTCGCTGATGTTGCTGTTCACCTTCGTCGGGCGGCTGCTCGGTCGCACGGAAATCCTCGGCATCTGGACGCTGCTGCTCGCGCACGTCACGTTCGACCTGCCCTACGTCATTCTCAACGTCCTGCCCCGTCTGGTCCAATCCGACCGAAGTCAGTACGAGGCGGCGCTGGACCTCGGCTGTACGCCGTCGAAGGCGTTCTGGAAGATTCTTTTCCCGAACATGGTCCCCGGTATCTTCACCGGCATGGTCATGGCGTTCACGCTCTCCCTCGACGATTTCATCATCAGTTACTACACCAACGGGCACTTCGATATCCTTGCGACCAAGCTGTATTCCGCGGTCCGCAAGCCGATTTCCCCGTCCTATTACGCGCTCTATACGATTATCTTCCTTGTGATTCTGCTGCTGCTCGTGACGGTCAATCTGTTGCAGTTGCGCGCGGAAACCAAGCACCTCCGGAAACGGAAAGAAAGGAGAACTTCCCGATGAAAAGAACCCTTTGCGTCCTGTTGACCCTGCTTCTGCTCGCCGCCGTTTGCGTCGGCTCCGCCGCGTGCGGGCGCGAGGCGGAACTGGAATCCCTCCGCGAAGAGCTGGAAGGCAAGCTGGAGGGCGATTACGACACCGACCTCGCCGGTTCGACGCTCTACGTCTACAACTGGGGCGAATATATGTCCGTCGGCGAGGACGACATGCTCGACATCAACCTCGCCTTTGAAGCCGTGACCGGCATTCACGTCGAATACAGCACCTACGACAGCAACGAGGTCATGTACGCGACGCTCGCCGGCGGCGGCGTGCAGTACGACATCGTCATTCCGTCCGACTACATGGTCGCCCGCCTCATCAAGGAGGGTCGTGTGGAGCCGCTGGACTTCGGCAAACTCACCAACTTCCACTACATCGACGAGCGCTACCGCAACCCCGCCTACGACCCGGACGGGAGGTACTCCGTCCCCTACGCGGGCGGCTACCTCGGCGTGATTTACAACAACACCATGGTCGACCCGGCGGACGTGGACGGCACCTGGTCCCTCCTCTGGAACGAGAAGTACAAGGGGCAGATCCTCGGTATCGACAACGCCCGCGACGCGCTCGGCATCGCCATGTACGCCCTCGGCATCGACGTCAACACGACCGACCTTGCCGAATGGGACCGCGCCGCCGAAAAACTGCAAAAGCAGGTCCCGCTCCAGCAGGGCTGGTTCATGGACCAGATTTTCCAGAAAATGGAGGGCGAAAACGCCGCCATCGCGACCTATTACGCCGGGGATTACCTGACCATGGTCGCGGAAATGGACGAGGCGTCCGGCAACGGCGACCACCTCTCGTTCTACCTGCCGAAGGAGGGGACGAACGTCTACTTCGACGCGATGTGCGTCTGTACCGACGCGCCCAACCGCGACGCGGCGCACCTCTACATCAACTTCCTGCTTGAGCCGTATATCGCGCTCCAGAACGCCGAGTATATCCGCTACACCTGCCCGAA
>CANQTR010000091.1 GCA_947626805.1 uncultured Clostridia bacterium | reverse complement strand
ACAGAATCCCCTTTTCGTTGCCTCTATTATACTATAATCGAATTTTCTTGTCAAGATGTTTGACGCTAAAAGTTTTTTCCACCCGCAAAAAGATATGCAATTCCGGTCGGGGGAATACGCCCCGGCGTACGAAAAAGAAAAACAAAAAAACGCGCCCCCGTTTTTGCACTTCGCAAACTGAGGGTCGCGTGTTATGAAGGCGGATTGGGGCGCACGGGGGTTCGAAACCCGAACGAATTTCCATGGCTTTTCAACTTTTCCGCTTTGCTGTTGCAAAGCGGAAAAGTTGAAAATGCGGGGCGCGGTTGCCCCGCAAATGGAAATTCGCGCGAATTGGGGCACGTTGCTAAGAGGTGCGGGGAACCGTGTTCCCCGCGCGTACCCCCCGTACCTCTCGTTCCTCCTCGTACCCCCGTACCCCTCGTACCCCGTCACTCCCGGCGGTTGATTTGCAGACAGCAGAGGACGACGGTCGCGGTCGTCCCGCCGAGGACCAGACCGAGGAGCAGGAAAAGCAGTTCGCGCACGGGCGGTCGCCTCCTTTCGCGGAATCGTATGCCCTTATTTTTGCCGCAAACGGCGAACGGCTATGCGTTCCCACTTGACAAACCGCCGAAAAACGCGTACAATGAAACCGAAAAAAGGACGGGCGGCGACCCCCGCCGATAGAATAAAGGAAGGTTTTTACGATGAAAACGCTCTATCTGGATTGCTCGATGGGCGCATCCGGCGATATGCTGACCGGCGCGCTGCTGGAACTGCTCCCCGACCCGGACGGGTTCGTGCGGACGCTGAACGCGCTCGAACTGCCCGGCGTGGAATACGTCCGGGAACCGTCGGTGAAGTGCGGGATAACCGGCACGCACGTTTCCGTCCGCGTTCACGGACAGGAAGAACACGAACACGCTCACGACCACGAACATTCTCACGAACACACCCACGACCACCCCCACGAACACACCCACGCGGGCATGGCGGACATTCGGCAGACCGTCGAACGGCTGCCGATTCCGCAAGCGGTCAAGGACGACGCGATGGCGGTGTACGGGGAAATCGCGGAGGCGGAGAGCCACGCGCACGGGCGACCGGTCGAGGAGGTGCATTTCCACGAGGTCGGCGCGCTCGACGCGGTCGCGGACGTGACGGCGGTCTGCCTGCTGTTCCGGGAGCTTTCGCCGGACGAGGTGGTGGTTTCGCCGGTGCACGTCGGGTGCGGGCAGGTGCGGTGCGCGCACGGGATTCTGCCGGTCCCCGCGCCCGCTACGGCGTACCTGTTGCGGGACGTGCCGATTTACGGCGGCGAGGTGCAGGGCGAACTCTGCACGCCGACCGGCGCGGCGCTTTTGCGGCATTTCGCGACGCGGTTCGGCGGGATGCCGGTCCTTCGCACGTCGAAAATCGGCTACGGCATGGGTAGAAAGGACTTCCCCGCCGCGAATTGCGTGCGCGCGTTCCTCGGCGAAACGGCGGACCGGACGGACGTCGTGCTGGAACTGTCCTGCAACGTCGACGATATGACGGCGGAGGAAATCGCGTTCGCCTGTGAGCGGCTGTTCGACGGCGGCGCGAACGAGGTGTACACCGTGCCGATTGGCATGAAGAAGTCCCGACCGGGGACGCTCCTGCGGGTCATCTGCCGCGAGCCGGACCGCGAGAAAATGCTCGGCTTGCTGTTCCGCCATACGTCGACAATCGGCGTGCGCGAGAGCGTGACGCGGCGGTTCGTGCTGGACCGCGCGGAACGAACGGTCCCGACGCCCTACGGCGACGCGCGGCGCAAGGAATCGAGCGGGTACGGCGCGCGGAAGGTGAAGTACGAGTACGACGACTTGCGCCGAATCGCGTTGGAACACGACTGCACGCTGGAAGAAGCGCGCAATATTGTCGAACGCGAGGACGGGTAAGGAGTACGTTCAAGGGGGCTTTTTGAAAAAAGCCCCCTTGAGTATCCCCCAAAAACTTTTCGGTTTGGGGGAAAAATAGAATCGGCAAAAGCGGCGGGCGTCAGTTTCTTCGGTCGGGGTAGCGGTCGGGGCGGTCGGTCTGTCCGAGCAGGTAGTCGATACTCGTGCCGTAAAACCGCGCGAGCCGAATCAGCACGGCGGTCGGAATGTCGTTTTCGCCGGTCTCGTACTTCGAATAGCCGGTTTGGGACATACAGAGGTACGCGGCGACCTGTTTTTGCGACAGGTCCCGGTCCTCCCGTAGGTCGCGCAACCGCCAAGCCATGCCTTTCTCCCCTCTCTGCCTTTTTGTTACCCACAGTATAACACTAACCTGTTTCAGAGTATTTCATTTCAACCTGAAACAGGTTTGCTATAATGAAGGCAGAAATTTATATAAAGGAGAGAGAAAACTATGGAAACGAAAAAAAGACCTCTGCGCACGCTGTCCGTTCTGCTGACCGTCGCGGTGCTGTTCGGCGTGTTCGCGTGCCTGCCCGTCGGGGCGGCAGAAACGCTGACGGAAGGCGATTACAAGTACACCGTCGAAAACGGCGAAGCGACCATCACGGAATACACCGGCAATGGCGGCGACGTGACCATCCCGTCCACGCTCGGCGGATACCCGGTCAAGGTAATCGGAGACCGTGCATTCGAAACTATCGACGAAGTCATAACGGGCATTACGCTTCCTGACGGTCTCGAAGTGATTGAAGACGAAGCGCTCGCGTTCCTAGAAATAAAGAACATTACGCTTCCTGCCAGCCTCAAATCAATTGGAGATTTTGCATTTCGCGGCACAGACATAACGAGCATCACGATTCCCAAAAACGTCACGAAGATTGGATATGGCGTGTTCAGTTGGTGCCAGGATTTGAGTAGCATTACCGTGGAAGCGGGCAACACGAACTACGAAGCCGTCAACAATTGCCTGATTAAAAAGGAAACCGGCACGTTGCTTTACGGAGGCGACAACGCCGTCATACCGGACGGCGTGAAGGTGATTGAATCTTATGCGTTTTCTCAGGTGGATGTGACGACCATTATCATCCCGAACAGTGTTACGACAATTTGGGAGTATGCCTTCTATGAATGTTATAATAGATTGAAAAGCGTTTTCATCCCGAACAGCGTCACGTATATAGATTGGAATGTATTTAGCGTTTCCGACGACTGTACAATTTATTGTGAAGCGCCCTCGATGCCGGAAGGCTGGGATGAGGACTGGGGAGGCGACGACGCAACCGTCGTATGGGGCGCGAAAATGCCCGAACCCAAGCCGTCCATCAAGGGCGACATCGGCGGGGACGGGGCGGTCGATACGAACGACTACCTGCTCCTGAAACGCACCATGCTCGGCACGTTCACGCCGACCGACGAACAGCGCGCCGCCGCGGACCTCAACGGGGACGGTTCGGTCGACACCATCGACTACCTGCTCCTCAAGCGCGTCATGCTCGGCACCTACGTTATCAAGTAAACCCGCATAAACAAAAAGACCTGTTCCGGATTTCCGCCCGGAACAGGTCTTTTTTCTTTTTTAACCGCGAACGCTCTGAATCGCCTTGCGAATCCAGCCCTCTTTCTGTTCGGGGAAAGAGGCTTCTATCTTGCCAATCACGTCGGATTCGGTGAACTGCTTTGCCATGCGGATTGCGTGGTAGAACGCCTTCGCGTTGGAACTGCCGTGCGCCTTGATGACCGGCTTCGCGGTGCCGAGCAACGGGGAGCCGCCGTACTCGCTGTAATCGAACTTCTTTTTGAGCTCCTTCAGACCCGGCATGACCAGCATTGCGCCGAACTTGGTTTTCAGACCGCCGGACATGCTGTGCTTCAGCTCGGTCGAGAAGAAACTCCCCATGCCCTCGCACAGTTTCAACAGCACGTTGCCCGTGAAACCGTCGGTCACGACGACGTCCGCGTCGCCGAGGGGGATTTGGCGCGCCTCGATATTGCCGACGAAACGAATCGGCTGGGTCGCGAGCAGTTTGTAGGTTTCCTTTTCGAGCGGTCTGCCCTTGGATTCCTCCGAGCCGATGTTCACAAGCCCCACGCGCGGGGAGGACACGCGAAGGACTTTGTTCATGTAGACCGAGCCCATGACCGCGAACTGGGCGAGCATTTCCGGGCGGCACTCGGCGTTCGCGCCGCAATCGAGGAACATGACGGGTTTGTCCGTCGTCGGCATGACCGTCGCGAGCGCGGGGCGCTTGACCCCCTTAATCCGCCCGACGAGCATCGTGCCGCCGACGACCAGCGCGCCCGTCGAGCCCGCCGAAAGGAACGCGTCCCCTTCGCCGTTCGCGAGCATTTGCAGACCGACCGCCATGGAACAGTCCTTCTTCTTTTTGACCACCGAAAGCGGGTCCTCGCATACGTCGATGACCGTTTCGGCGTGACGGATATGCAGTCCCGTCAGGTCGATTTTGTTGTCCTTCGCACAGGCGATGAGCTTGCGCTCGTGACCGACCAGCGTGACGTCTACGCCAAAGTCCGCGCGCGCTTTCACCGCCCCTTTCAGGACTTCCAGCGGCGCGTTGTCGCCGCCGAACGCGTCAATGATGATGTTCATGAGAACCTCCTGTGGTTTGTGAGTGGGTGTGGGGAGTACGGGGAGTACGTTTGGGGGTGCCAGCACCCCCAAGCCCCCATAGCGCGAAGTTGACTGTCGTCAACTTCGAGGGGTGTTCAAAATTTTGTTTTACCTTCCTGCCTTAAGGGGTCGTGCGGTGCTTGCTTGATTTTTGCCTTCGCGACCCGGTGCTTGCCGGCTCCCGCAAAGCGCTCGCTCGCACCCAAATTGCGTTCCATGCCAAAAGGCAGAACGTTCTTTGGGGGCGAACGTTGCGCAAGCAACGACGCGAATTTGGGGGTCGCCGGGAAGAAGGCGATTTGGGAGCAGAGGGGTAAAAAATCCGAACGAATTTCCATGGCTTTGCCGATTTGCCGCTCTACAGGGCGGAAAATCGGCAAATGCGGGGCGCGGTTGCCCCGCAAATGGAAATTCGCGCGCGATAGGGACAACAAACGGGGTGCGGGGAACGACGTTCCCCGCGCGTACCCCTCGTACCCCTCGTACCCCTCGTACCTCAAACCGTACCCCTCGTACCCTAATACCCGTACTTCCCCCGGCAGAGCGCCAGGCAGACAAACGTCGCGACGACGGCGAGGGATTCGGCGGCGACGGAGGAGAGCCAAATGCCGTCGAGGTCAAGCAAAAGGGGGAGCAGGAGCACGGCGGCGACCTGAAAGACCAGCGTGCGAAGGAAGGAAAGGACGGCGGACACCAGCCCGTTATTGAGCGACGTAAAGAACGCCGAGCCGTAAATCGCCACGCCGGAGAACAGGAACGAGAACGCGAAAACCGCGAACGCGCGGCGGGTCATCGCAAGCAGTCCGGCGTCGTAGCCGACGAACAGGCGCGACAGCGGTCCGGCGAGCAGTTGCGCGGCGGCGAACATCGCGACCGAGCTGACGGAGAGCAGGAAAAGGCTCTTACGGAGCAGGCTTTTCAGTTCCGCGCGGTTGCCCGCCCCGTAGTTGTAGCTGACGATTGGCGAAACGCCGACCGCGTAGCCGAGGAACGCCGAAACGAACACGAAATTGACGTACATCAGCACGCCGTAGGCGGACACGCCGTCCTCCCCGGCATAGCGCATCAGCTGGAAGTTATAGAGCATACTGACGAGCGACATGGAGATGTTGCTCATCAGCTCCGACGAGCCGTTGGCGCACGCGCGGAGCAGGGCGCGTCCCTCGAAACGGGGCTTGCAGAGCCGCAAGCGTCCGCGGTTGGGGCGCGCGAAATAGAGGAGCGGGAGCACGCCGCCGACGGTTTGGCTGAGCACGGTCGCGCCCGCCGCGCCGGGCAGTCCCCAGCCGAGCCGCGCGACGAACAGCCAGTCGAGCGCCATGTTCGTAATCCCCGCGAACACGGTTACGAAAAAGCCGAGTTGGGGCTTTTCCGCCGCGACAAAAAAACTCTGGAACTCCTGCTGGAGCATGAACACGGGCAGCCCGAGCGCGAGGATTCGCCCGTAGCGCACGCAATGGTCCAGCATCGCCTCGTCCGCGCCGAGCAGCAGCGAGACCGGGCGCATCACCGCGCAACCGAGCACCGCGAACGCCACACCGGCGGCAAGCGTCGTCCAGACGAACAGCGAAAACAGCCGGTTCGCGCGGTCGTCACGCCCCTCCCCCATGCACTTCGACACGAGCGCGCTCCCGCCCGCGCCGAACATGAAGCCCACCGCGCCGAGGAGCATCAGGAACGGCCAAATCAGGTTCAGGGCGGCAAACGGCGTCTTGCCGACGTAATTGGACACGAAAAATCCGTCCACCACGCCGTACACCGACGTGAAAATCATCATCGCGACCGACGGCAGCGTGAACCGCAAGAGCCGCCCGGTCGTGAAGCGGTCGGACAACCGAATCGCCATAAAATCCTTACTTCGCGAAGAACCGCGCGCGCAAAATCGGCTTCAGCGCGTCCGCGAGCAGTCCGCCAATCCACGCGCGACCCGCCTCGTTCGGGTGGACGCCGTCGTCGGTGAAGTGGGTCGTGCCGTTCGTCACCGCGTCCGCGTACGCGAGCCCGTCGAGCGGGATGTACGCGAGCACGTTGTCGTATTCGCGCGCGAGCCGGCGCTCCGTGTCGTTGCGGCGCAACAGGTCCGCGCGGAAGTCCGGGATCGCCGGGTTCGGCAT
>CANQTR010000090.1 GCA_947626805.1 uncultured Clostridia bacterium | reverse complement strand
AGTGGTGAAGAGGCGCCCCTGCTAAGGGTGTAGGTCGGGTAACCGGCGCGAGAGTTCAAATCTCTCCTTCCGCGCCACGTCGCGGCAGGTCTTTCGGCTTGCCGCGATTTTTCACAAAACCGAAAAGTTTTTGAGGATTTTCAAGGAACTTTTTTCAAAAAGTTCCTTGAAGGAAACGTGTTCCTTCTAGAGGAGGCTTCCCCATGCGCTTTCGTTCCATTTAATCGGTAAAATTCAAACCGCAAAAAAGCGGGCACTTGCCCCGTCGGTTTTTTGCGGCTTTTTTACGCCTTGATGCGGCTTGTTTCCGTCGGTTTTGCCGCGGAAGTTCGAATCAGGATTGTCTACGATTGCATGGAACAAAGAAAGAGGCATGTGTGATGAACCATTTCGCAAAGGGCACTTCGTCAAGTGCCCGTTTCTCCAGGAATATCCCCCTGATGTATGCCATCACGTTTTTTCAGGGGATGGTCTTTTATGCCCCCGTGTCCTCGCTGTATCGCCAGGCGCGGGGGCTGTCTTTGGAGCAAATCGCCCTGATTGAGAGCGTTTCGTTTCTCCTTTCCCTGGCCTTGGAACTCCCCTGGGGCCTTCTTGCGGACCGAATCGGGTACCGCATGACCATGATTGCCGGTTGCGGCGTCTTTTTCCTTTCGAAAATCGTTTTTTGGCAGGCTTGGACCTTCTGGGCGTTCCTGTTGGAACGGATTCTTATCTCCGCGGCCGTCGCCGGACTTTCCGGTTTGACGGACAGCATTCTGTATTTGTCTTGCGGCCCGGAAAAAAGCCAGAAAGTGTTTGGGCGCTGCTCTGCATTTGGAACCGCCGGGTTGCTGGTCAGCGCCGCCCTGTTCTCCCTGTTTATCGGAACCGATTATTCCCTTGCCGGGCTGGCAACCGTCGTCAGTTATGGAATAGCCGCGCTGTTGTCTCTCGGTCTCCGGGAAGTCAGACCCCCGAACGGGACGCGCCGGGGGCAAACGAAGGATTTTTGGCGGCTCCTTTGCGCTACCCTGAAGAACCGACGGTTCCTGCTGCTCCTCGTTGCGATTGCCCTCTACGGGGAAACCGTGCAGACGGTAACGGTTTGGCTCAACCAGAACCAGTACCTCCGTTGCGGGATTTCGGAACAGATGATGGGCGTGATTTATCTGGTCGTTTCCGGGATATCCCTGGTCAGCGCTTTTTCCCAAACGGCGGCGAAGAAGTTCGGACCGCTATCTTTGGGGGCGGGCGCGGTCCTTCTATCCGGCGTCCTGTGCCTGCTCCTGGTTTGGACGCGCTCGGGGCTGTTGTCTGTGGCGGCGATTCTGGCGATATCCGCCGCCGGCGCGCTGGTGGGGCCGCTGTACAGTCAGGTGTACAACCGGCAGGTGCAAACCGCGGACCGCGCCACGCAGTTGAGCATCTTCGCGGTCGTTTCGGATGTCACGTCTGCCGGTGCCTCTTTGTTTTATGGCAGGACGGCGGATCTTAGCCTGTCCGGCGCGTTCTTTTTGGGCGCCGTGGTGTGCGTTCTCAGCGGGGCGGCGATTCTGCTTTGCCGGAAGTATTTTTCGGAATCGTCCGAACCCTGATACAGGGTACGGCGAACAACGGCTTTTCTATCCGTCGCCGGGACCGCACAACGCGTAGCCCCCTTCAAGGAACTTTTTGAAAAAAGTTCCTTGAAAATCCTCAAAAACTTTTATTTTTGGTGTCAAAAATGAAATTCTCGACGTATTTGGACCGGACCGACGGGACACAAAAATTCTCAAAAATACGAAAAAAGGGATTGACAATCGGAAAAACATATGCTATACTCTATAAGCGGTCGGAAAACCGATGGAAAATCCCAAACGGGGCATTAGCGCAGTTGGGAGCGCACGACACTGGCAGTGTCGGGGTCAGGGGTTCAAGTCCCCTATGCTCCACCACGTCGCGGCAAGTCTTTTTTGGCTTGCCGCGATTCTTTGTGAAATCACGCTTTCCGGGGGCGCCATTTTTTGGCAGGACTTTCGGCTTGGCGCGTTTTTTTAGAACCGCGCCGGAAACAGGGATTTGCGCGAAAAAAGCTCCGGGAAGAGAGGGGTCCTTCCCGGAGCGCAAACAATCGTTCAGTCAGAAATCAGTTCTTTTTCTTTTTGACGACCACAATCGCCACGACCGCGGCAATGACGACCACGACCGCAATCACGATGCCGATAATCAATCCGGCGCCGACCGGGCTGACGTTGGAACCGGAGGACGGAATGTTCGACGAATCCGCCGCGGGGGTTTCAGACGACACCGTGGACGCCGTAGACGCCACGGACGACGATTCGGACGCGACAGATGAAACGGTTTCGGACGACGCCTCGGAGGACGCCGTAGAAGTCACGGACGACGCGTCCGAGGAGACCTCCGTGCTTTCGGCGGAACTGCTTTCCGAGCCGGACGACGCACCGTCGCTCGTCGTTCCTTCGTCCGCGCCGAAGTAGATGGTCACGGTCTTGTTTTCGATAACGGCGGAGTACTTTTTACCGGAGACTTTCATGGTCTCGTTGTACAGGGTCGAACCGCCGAGGTCGTTGTAAAAGTCGTTCAACGCCGCGTTTGCGGGCGCGTCCGGGTTGTAGTAGTACAGAATCGCAAACCCGCCAGCGGGAACGGCGACGTCATGTTGCGGAAATTCGGCGGCCCTTGGGTCGTCCTCCGCGAACAGGTTGTTGCCGATTTCGACGCAAATTCCGTTGCTGTCGAACACGAGAATGTAAAGGTAACGGAGTCGATAATCGCCGGACGCGAGTTTGACTTCCGCGTCGCTCGGATTGTTGACGAGAATGACGGCCCCGTCCTTGTACCACGGGTGGTCGTCGCCGTCGGCTTCGGGCGCTTTCTCGTCGACCGCAAGCAGGTCGAACGTTTCGTACCGCGCGTCCGCGGGCGCCGCGGCGGTCCGCATCGGCGCGAGGAAGGCGGTGCAGAACAGCACGGCAGTCAGCACCGTCGCGAGGAGCATTGCGAGAAATTTTTTCATACGGGTCCCTCCTGATTCATTTTCGATAAACCCCCCTCTTTTGTTTCATCATACCACAGAAAACCCCAAATGTCAAGAAAAAAGCAAAAAGGCGGGAAAAATCCCGCCTTTTTTTGTGAACAATGGGGATTACTTGCGGACCTTGACCGCAATCGCCACGCCGGAAATCGCCACAAGCGCAAGCACGGCAAAGCCAAGCAGACCGACGTCGCCCGCCGAGGGAGCCGAACTGCTGGACGCGGCAGGCGTAGAGGTGGATTCCGCCGGAGCGGACGCGGAAGTGTTGCTGTCAGCCGCCGAAGAATCCGCCGCCGAAGAATCGGTCGCCGAAGAGTCGTCGGAAGAAGCGTCCGTCGAACCGTCGCCGCCGACCGGGTCGCCCTCAAGGACTTCCACTTCGTTGAGGAACGCGAACACCGCGTTGGGCTGCAGCGTGACGGTCACTTTGATATACCGGGCGCTGACGGAGCCGTTTTGCCCCGCAAATTCGATGTTTTCGATTTTTTCGAGGTCCACGTCCTTACCGTCCGCGTTCTTTTCTTTTGCGGGAATGGTGAAGGTCTTTTCCTCGAGCGTGGAGAACGCGGCGTTGTCCGTGGAATACTCCACCTTGATAGACTTCGGCGGAACGACGCCCCACATGTTGCCGGTGAAGGTGTTGATTTTGACCGAGCCGACCGCGGAAACCGCGCCGAGGTCAATCGTGAACGTGCCGACGTGGTTCGGAGCGTTGATGCCGTCGACGGGTTTGCCGTCCTGCTCCTGATAGTAGAAGGCAAACCAATCGCCGACCGTCGTGCTCATTTTCGTGACGGCCTTGCCGTCGGTCAGGTTGGCGCTGTACTTTTTGACGTCCTCCTTGGTGGACGCGTCCGCGCCCGTGTACGTTTTTCCGAGCGCAAGGTTGTCCCCTTTCGCCGCGGAAACGGAAAGGCAGGCGCAAAGCGCGCTCACGGCGACGACCGTCGCAAGCAGGAACGCGAACAAGCGATTCTTTTTCATGATAAAAATCCTTTCTCAACGTGAATTGATTTCTTTGCAAGATAAGAATAGCACAGTTTTTCGGATTTGTCAAGGCGGCGCGGAAAATTTTACGTTTTCGGAAAAGGAAACCGGGCGGAAGCGAAAGCTCCGCCCGGCAGTTTCAACCGAAAAACGGTTTACCGCGAGAAACGATTACTTGCGGACCTTAACCGCGATGGCTACGCCGGAAATCGCCACAAACGCAAGAAGTGCAAAGCCGAGCAGACCGACGTCGCCCGCCGAGGGGGCCGTGCTGCTGGACGCGGCAGGCGTAGAGGCGGAGGTCGCCGGAGCGGACGCGGAGGAAGTGCTGTCGGCCGCCGAAGAGTCAGCCGCCGAAGAATCCGCCGCGGAAGAGTTGTCGGACGAAGTATCCGTCGAGCTGTCGCCGCCGGAAACGCCTTCCGTACCAATCACTTCGACTTCGTTGAGGATGCAGAACATGCCGTCAAAGGTGAAGGTCACCTTGACATAACGACCGTTTTGCGTGTCGCCGGTCAGCTCAATCCATCTGCCCCAATCGCCGCTCGCTTCGCCGTCGCCCTTGGCAACCGTCTTGGTGGCGAAGGTTTTGAAGCCGCTGTCCGCGTTGTCGGAGATTTCGACCTTCACGTCGCAGGCATTGTAATCCTTGTTGAAGTGAATGCGAACCTTTTCGACGGAGGAAAGGGACGCGAGGTCAATCGTCATCTCGCCGACGCGCTTGTTGTTGGCGTCGAGCGTGACATTGACGTTGCCTTCGCCCTTAGCGTCCGCGCTGTAGTAGAAGCAGAACCACTCGTCCTCGGTTTTTCCGTAGCTCATGGCGTTGGCTTCGGCTTTGCCGTCGGTCAGTTTGGCGTTATAGCCTTTAACGGCATCGTGCGTGGAAACGGCTACGCCGGTGTACGTTTTGTTCAATGCGATGTTGGTGCTTTCCGCGGAAACGGAAAGGCAGGCGCAGCACGCCGCAACGACGAACGTCGCCGCAAGCAGTACCGCAAACAAACGATTTTTCTTCATGGGAAACGATTCCTTTCTGTTTTGATTTTTATCTATGATACACATTACCATATTTTTTTGCGTTTGTCAAGAGATTATTCACAAAAAAACAAAAAAGGCAGGGGAACCGAAATTCCCCTGCCGGATTCACGGTGCAAAAACCGCTTAATGGCGAACCTTCACGGCGACCGCGACGCCCGCAATGGCGACGACGGCAAGAACCGTCAGACCGAGCAAGCCCATATCGCCCGTTGTCGGCTGGGACGAAGTCCCCGCGGCGGCAGACGATGAACCGGAAGCGACCGGCGTCGAGGACGTAGAAGCCGTCGAAGACGTGGACGCGGTCGAAGAAGTCGAAGCCGTCGAGGACGCAGAGGACGACGCTTCGGACGACGTTCCGGCGGACGCGGTCGTGCCGATGACCTGCACTTCGTTGAGCAGGAGCGTGTAGCCTTCATAGGTGATGGTCACGCGGACGTACCGCGCGTTCGCGGCAGCAGAACCCTTGACTTCGACCCAGTCGATGGACTTATAGGTCGAGAAGTCGTCGGTCGTGCCGAAATCTGCCCAGGTCTTGTTGTCCGCGGACGTTTCGACCTTGATGGTCTGCGGCGGTTTGACGCCGCTGCCGGTCATGGAGTCGTCGGTCACCATGTGGATACGGACGGACTCGACGGAAGCAGCCGCGCCGAGGTCGACGACGAACGCGCCGACGGCGCTGGTGCCGTCATGGGTGGTGTTGCTCGGATACGCCGGGTCGGCATTGTAGTAGAAGCAGAACCAATCCCCGGGCGCGTTTTCCGAATCAAACGCTTCTGCCGCGTTCCCGTCGACGAGGGACGCGTTGTACTTATCGGTAAACTGGTTCCCGCTGGTGGGGCTGGCGCCGGTCACGGATTTGCCCTGCGCGAGGTTGGTGCCTTCGGCGGAAACGGTCAGGCAAGCGCAAAGCGCCGTCACCGCAAGGACCGCCGCAAGCAGAATCGCGATTGTCTTTTTCATGCTGAAAATCCTCCCTTTAACATTTTTTGTATCCTATTCAGAATTTTAACATAGTTTTCCCGGTTTGTCAAGAGGGAATGCAAAAAAGAATGAAAAAACGGCTTGCAATCGCGCGGGAAGTGTGTTATACTTGTGCCGAAAAGGGAAGGGTGGCCGAAAGGATATGGAAGAAAAGACGGAAGTCCTCGCCGGACTGGAGCCGGAGCGGGTCTTTTACTGGTTCGAAAAACTTTGCGCCATTCCGCACGGGTCCGGGAACGTACACGGCGTGACGGAATTTTTGCTCGCGTTCGCGCGGGAACGCGGATTGGAATGCGAGCGGGACGGCGCGGAGAACGTGTTGATTCGCAAGGGCGCGTCGCCGGGATATGCGGACGAGCCGACCGTGATTCTGCAGGGGCACACGGACATGGTTTGCGCAAAAGCGCCGGGGTGCGCGCACGATTTTTTGCGGGACGGGCTGGATTTGCGGACGGACGGTGAAACCGTCTGGGCGGACGGCACGACGCTGGGCGGGGACGACGGGATTGCCGTCGCCATGGCGCTCGCCCTGCTGGAGGACGAAACCGCCGAACACCCCCCGCTGGAGGTGTTGCTGACCTCGGACGAGGAAATCGGTCTGCTCGGCGCGAAGGCGTTCGACTGTTCGAAGCTGCGCGGGCGGCTTTTGCTGAACCTCGATTCGGAGGACGAAGGCGTGCTGACCGTATCCTGCGCCGGCGGCGCGACGGCGAAGCTGAC
>CANQTR010000089.1 GCA_947626805.1 uncultured Clostridia bacterium | reverse complement strand
TCGAAGTTGCGGAACACCGTTTCCTTGCGGGAAAGCTCCCGTTCGACCGTGCCGCGCGGGTCGCCGACGAGCCCGGTCGCGCCGCCGACGAGAATAATCGGGTGGTGCCCCGCCGCCGCGAGCCGCCGCGTGATGAGGAAGGAGGAGTAATGCCCGAGGTGCAGGCTGTCCGCCGTCGGGTCGGTGCCGATGTAGAAGGTCATTCCGCCGGCATTGAGTTTTTCAATCAGGGCGGGGTCGGAGATACTTTCAATCAGCCCGCGCCATTGCAGTTCTTCGTATAGTGTCATGTTTGGTTACCTCGCTTTTTTAAGGGGAAAATGTGATGCAGGTCGGGGGCGCGCTGCCCGGGCACAGCGTCAACAGAATGAGTTCGGGGCGGTTGCCGATGCGCGGGACGCGGGTGTTGTGCCGCGCCAAACCGCGACTGCACAGGTGGTACCCGGTCGCCGTCGGGCGCAAACCGCCGGAGAACGCCGGGAAAAGCCCTTGGTCCGGGGCGTAAAAACCGTTTTTCAGCGGCGGGAAACGCCATTGTCCGCCGTGGGCGTGTCCGGTCAAAAGCAGGTCGAATCCGGGTCTTGCGGAACAGTAGGATTCCTCCCGCTCCGGGCGGTGGGTGATGAGCACGGAACAGCAGTCCGGGTCGATTTCCGCTTGCGCCGCGCGAAGTTGGGCGCGGTAGCGCGTTTCCTGCCGGAACGGGTCCTCCACGCCGCAAAGCAGCAGCGTACTTCCGCGCGCATGAAACCGCACGCACGTCCCCGCAAGCACGGTCGCGCCGGCAAACGCGGCGGTGCGCTTGATTTCGTCCGCCCGCCCGGTTTTGACCTCGTGGTTGCCGGGGGTGTAAAAGGTCGGCCAGCGCGCGGCGGACAGGTGCAAGGTCTCCGCCGCGGTCCCCCACGCGACCCGTTCGTCGAACGTGTCCCCGCCGAAAATCACCAAATCCGGCGCAAAGGACCGAATCGGCAGGAACAGCCCGCTCTGGGACGCCCCGTAGGACTCCCCGTGCAGGTCGGAGAGGAACGCGACGCGCACCTCCCCGCACAACTTCCGCCCGAACGACAGGCTGACCCGCGTCAGGTCCGGCGCGAGCGTTCGCGAACGCACGGCGTCACGACTTCTTTCTGCGGACGACCAGCACGACCGCGACCGCAATCAGCGCGACCGCGGCGACAGCGAGAACGATTGCCAGCACGACCCAGCCCGTCGCGGGACCGGAGGACGATTCGTCGCCGCTCTCGTCCGCCGTCTGTTCCGACGGGTCGGAGGCGTCGGGCGCTTCGGAGGGTTCCTCCTCTTCGGGGGGCGGGGTGTACGGTTCGCCCTCCGGGGCGGTCAGTTCGCCGGTCAGTTCGTCGCGGGTGACCTTATAGGTGGCGCAAATGATGCGTTCGGCGTAGAGCAGGTCGTTCTCCAGCGCGGTCCGCGCCTTTTCGTTCGCGAGCGCGGCGATTGCGTCCCGTAGCGCGGCGAGCGCGTCCGCGCCGATACGGCTGTCCTTGACCGAACCGCTCGCGTTCTCCAGCGCGGTGCGAAGCGACGACGCCTCGTCCTCGGTCATACCGCCGAGCGGCAAAAGCACGTCGTCCACGCGCCCGGTCATGTACGCGAGGATTGCCTTGAGGGAGGCGTCCCGGTCGAGGAACGGCGGAATCGCGTCGTTGCGGTAGACAGTCTGCAGCAGCGCTTCGCCCGCTTTATCGTTCAGATACGCGGTCGCCTCGAAGTAGCAGTCGCCGAACGCGCCGAGTTGGTTATCCTCGATGGCTTGCCGGACCATTTCCCACGCGTTGATGGAATCCATATGGGCGCCGAGCCCGGTCACGACCGAACAGCGGTCCCCGCCCAGTTCCACCTGCCGGCGAATGGAGTCCCCGAACCCGTCGCCGTATGCCATCGGATGCAGGATGTCCAGCCAGCCCTGCCGCTCCCATTCGAGGTAATCCTGATAGTTGTTGCTACCCGCCATATCCGGGTTCGGCACCACGTCCGCGCCCAGCACGACGTTCGGTTTCCAGCGGTCGATGAGCGCGCGGACCGCCTCGACCATCTTCGTCACGCTGTCCTTGCGGTACTGCACCCAGTCCGCCCAGTAATCGGCGGTCGGGTCGTAGGTCGGCGTCACGCCGTGGTGGTATGCCTCCTCGAATCCCGCGAACGCCGCTTCGGTATAGCCGAAGTCCAGTTCCGCCGTGCGGACGTAGTAGCGGATATAGTCCAGCTCAAAGCCGTCGATGTCGTAATTGTGCAGCAGGTATTCGTAGAAGCTCAGCAGGTACTCCCGCGCTTCCTCGTTCGCCGGGTCGAGCATCATGAAGCTGTCCGGGTTGTCCGGCGTGCCGTTCTGGCTGAGGGACAGCCAATCGCGGTGCTTGAAGGAGACACTCTTGGGGTAATTGGTCTGGTTGCTGTAGCCGGTGAGGAAGATCGCCATCCAGAGGTGGCACTCCATGCCGTACTTATGGCAGGCGTCGATGTAAGCCTGCAGGACGTCGTAGCTGAAACTGGTGTTGTGGACGAACAGACTGCCCTTCGGGACGTTCATGATGACGCCGTTGTTGAAGTTGCCCTCGACGCACACCGTGTTGATGCCCTGGTCGTGCAGTTCCTTGACGTAGGCGTCGACCTCCTCGGCGCTCCGCTGACTCGGACGAATCCACACGGCGCGGTACTGCACGGTCTTGCTTTCGGAGAGCAGGGAGGTCAGTTTCTGCACGGCGAGGTTGACCTCGTCGCAAGCGTTCGCGAACGCGCGGTCCTCGCCGCCGCCGTTATGCGCTTTGACCGCCTCGGACAGGGCGTCCTTGGTTTCTTGATAGGTGGTTTCGAACCCGTCGTAGTCCATGTAGAGGTAGTCCGCTTTCGCTTGTTCGAGCTTGCTCTGCAACTCCTCCAGCGCGTGGGTCAGACCCGCTTCCAGCCCTTCGGCGTCGTAGTGGAACGTGACGGTCATCGCGGCGGTGTCGTACTCCGCGCGCATGCCCAGCCGGACGTTCAGCCGGAGCCAGTCCGCGTTGGTCCCGTGACCGGACATGACGAAACTGTTCTCCCCGGTCGGGATGTCCGAGCCGTTGCCGCCGACAGACGTGACCAGCCCGTCCTGCACCGTGACTTCGTAGCCGTATTCGTTGGATTTCGTGGTGCTTCCGTAGGTGGAGGTGAAGAGAATCAGGTCGTTGTCGTACCGCACGCGGTTGACCCCCGTGATGGTCGCGGACAGGTCGTAAAAGACCACGTCGAGTTCCCCAATCGGCTCGTCGGAGACCGTGACCTGCAGGGAATGGGCGTCGTAGTACACGTAATCGCCGACCTTGACGTTTTGGGTTATCCAGGTTTTCATGCCCTTGCCGGATTCGGCGTCGTGCCCGGAGAGGACGAACCCGCCCGCGGGGATTTGCACGTTGTTCCCGCCGACCGCCGTCACGCGGTTGTCGTGCCCGACGACCGCTTCCACGCCCCATTCGTTGGTGTTCGTGGTCGCGCCGTAGGCGGATGTGTAGAGAATCAGCTGTCCCTCGCCGCGCGCGATGTTGATGCCGTTGGCGGTCACCGTCGCGGTTTCGGCGCGGACCGACGCGGGAAGGACCCAGACCGTCGCCGTCAGGCAGAGGACCAGGAACAGCAGGATACAGTGCCGGAGATGGTTTTTCAAGATTGCAGAACCGTCCTTTTCGTTATACTTTTGCGTTTTCCTCTCATTATAGCATATTCGCGGCGGTTTGTCAACCGCGGACGCGTAGGGGGTGTGTGCTGGGGCGTTGCCCCGGACCCCATTCGGAAAACCTTCAAAAACTTTTCTGTTGGGGTTTCCCGTACGGAACGGGGAAGAAACCGTCGGGGGTCAGACGTTGAACCGGAACAGCACGACGTCGCCGTCCTGCATGACGTAATCCTTGCCCTCCGAGCGGACAAGCCCCGCCTCCTTGCAGGCGTTGTAACTGCCTTTCTCCAGCAGGACCGCGCACGGCACGACCTCCGCGCGAATGAATCCGCGCTCGAAATCCGAGTGGATTTTCCCCGCCGCTTGCGGCGCTTTGGTTCCGCGCACGATGGTCCACGCGCGCACCTCCGGCTCGCCCGCCGTCAGGTAACTGATATAGCCGAGCAGCCGGTAGGACGCCCGAATCAGTTTCGAAAGCCCGGAATCCGTCACGCCGAGTTCCGCGAGGAACGCCTGCTGTTCGTCCTCGCTCAGTTCCGAGAGTTCCGCCTCGATTCCCGCGCATACCGTGATGATTTCCGCCTGCTCCCCGCCGGATTCGACGTAGTTTTTGAGCGAGACATAATACGGGTTCTCCTCCGCCGGTTTGGAAAGGGAGGATTCGTCGACGTTCGCGCAATAGATGACCGGCTTGCCGGAAAGCAGGGGCAGGTCGGCGAGCAGGGCTTTTTCCTCCTCGCTCAGCGGCACGCCGCGCGCGCTTTTTCCGTCCGACAGGGCTTCGTGGATACGCTCCAGCGCGGCAAGTTCGGTCAGGGCGCCCTTTTCCCCCTTCGCCTGCTTGCGGGTGCGGTCGATACGGCGCTCGAGCAGTTCGAGGTCGGCGAGAATCAGTTCGGTGTTGATGATGTCCACGTCCCGCGCCGGGTCGACACTGTTTTCGACGTGAATGACGTCCGTCCCGCTGAAACAGCGGACCACATGCACGATTGCGTCTACCTCGCGGATATGGGACAGGAACTTATTGCCCAGCCCCTCCCCGTGGGACGCGCCCTTGACCAGCCCCGCGATGTCCACGAATTCGATGACGGCGGGCGTGACTTTTTTCGGGTGGTACAGGGCGGCGAGTTTGTCGAGCCGTTCGTCCGGCACCGGGACGACCCCGACGTTCGGGTCAATGGTGCAGAACGGGTAATTGGCGCTTTCGGCGCCGGCTTTGGTAAGCGCGTTGAACAGGGTGCTCTTCCCGACGTTGGGAAGTCCGACGATGCCGAGTTTCATATGCGAAAGCCTTTCCTTTTTCGTGTTTCTTCCCCTTCATGATACAACATTTTCGAAAACTTTGCAATAGAAATTTTATTCACAAATAAATTTGACGAAAAAAACCACATTTTTTGTAAAACCCCTTGACAAACGGGAGGAAATGCGGTATACTATGGGCAGAAAAGGCAGAAAGGAGAGATTTCCATGGCGACAAGAATTCTTTGTATCGACGACGACAGCAACATTTGCGACCTGCTTTGCATGTATCTGCAGAAGGAAGGGTACGAGGTGCGCACCGCTTGCGACGGGCAGGAGGGGCTTTCCCTGTTCCGCACCTACGAGCCGGATTTGGTCCTGCTGGACATCATGATGCCCCGTATGGACGGCTGGCAGGTTTGTCAGGAGATTCGCAAGCTCTCCTCCAAGCCCATCATCATGGTGACGGCGAAGGGGGAAACGATTGACAAGGTCCTCGGTCTGGAGTTGGGCGCGGACGATTTCATTGTCAAGCCCTTCGATATGAAGGAGGTTTGTGCCCGTATCCGCGCGGTCTTGCGGCGGTATGCGAAGCACGACAGCGCCGACGGCGACGTGGTCCGTTTCGACAACCTCGAGATTTCCCACCAGAAATACGAAATGAAGGTCAAGGGCAAGCCCGTCGACCTCCCGCCCAAGGAATTGGATTTGATTTACTTCCTCGCGTCGAATTACAACCGGGTCTTTACCCGCGACCAATTGCTCGACAAGGTCTGGGGATTCGACTACCTCGGCGACAGCCGGACGGTCGACGTGCATATCAAGCGCTTGCGCGAGAAGCTGGAAGGCGCGTCGGACAAGTGGACGCTCAAGACCATCTGGGGCGTCGGGTATAAGTTCGAAGTGGCGGAGGAATAAGGTTTTTCCGTTCGTTCGGCAGAATTTTCGAAGCGGCGGAGGAATCGGTTTTCTCCGTCCGTTCGGTAGAATTTTCGAAGCGGCGGAGGAATCGGTTTTCCCCGTCCGTTCGGTAAATTTTTGAAGCGGCGGAGGAATCGGTTTTCTCCGTCTGTTCGGCAGAATTTTTGAAAGGAAGTGCTGTGTGATGCCTGGTCCCGGCGGAATGGGCGGTTCCCGCGGCGGTTTCGGCGGCGGGCATGGTCCCGGCGGCGGACGCGGTCCCGGCGGAATGGGCGGCGGTCCGCGTAGAGGTCCCGGTCCCGGCAGAATAGGCGGTTTCGGCGGTCATCGTCCGCCTCCTCCCCCGCCTCCGCCCCCGCATATGGGGTACCGTAGACGGCGCGTCTTCGGTTGGGGGCGCCCGTGGGTCGGATACGGTCCCGGCGGCGGGTGTTGCGGCTGTGTTTTGCCGGTGCTCGTCGGCGCGTTGCTCCTGCTTGCGGGCGTCGCCGCGCTCGTCGCGGCTCTGCTTTGACGGCGCCCGTATGTCAAAGGCGCCTGTCTTTCGGACGCTCGCCCTTCGGACGCGCGTCCTTTCGGATATGCTCCCTGCCTGCCGGACGGGGGGCATTTCCGCACCTATCCCCGTGAAAGGCGGCGAAGAATGCTGAACGTCCTCTATCAGACGCTCGCGGGAATGTCTCCCGTCGCGTCGGTTATCATTTCCGTCGCGTTCATGCTGTTTTGCGGCTTTGCCATGACGCGGCTGACGAAACTGCTCCGCCTGCCGAACGTGACGGCGTACATTCTCACGGGTATCCTGCTCGGTCCGTACTGCCTTCGGCTGATTCCGCAAGACGTCATCGACGGAATGGATTTCCTTTCGGACATCGCGCTGGCGTTCATCGCCTTTTCGACCGGGGAATTTTTCCGCTTTTCCGTGCTGAAAAAGAA
>CANQTR010000088.1 GCA_947626805.1 uncultured Clostridia bacterium | reverse complement strand
AAGGAACTGATTGAAACCGTGCGGCGGGACCTGTCCATGAGCGAAAAGCGCCGCCGGCACACCGAAGGGGTCGTCGAATCGGCGAAACTGCTCGCAAGCCGGCATTTCCCGACCGAAATTTCGCCGGAGGAGGCGGAATTGGCGGCGCTCCTGCACGATTACACGAAGGAATACCCGGTCGAAAAGCATTTGGAGATTTGCCGGCGGTACGGCATGGAGGTCCCGGCGGAGGAACTGGAAACGCCGAAACTCCTGCACGCGCGTTCGGCGTCGTTGCTCGCGGAACATCTTTACGGCGCGCCGGAGCGGATTTGCTCGGCGGTCCGCTGGCACACGACCGGACGGTCCGCCATGCGCCCGCTGGAACTGGTGATTTACTTCGCCGATTATATCGAACCGGGTCGGGCGGACCCGGCTTGCGCGCGGTTGCGGGAATACTACGAGCGGCAGTACCGGTCGCGCAAGGATAAGACGCGCGCGCTGTATCTCGCGCTGGTGCGCTCGTTCGACACGACGGTGCGGTTCCTGCTTGCGGAAAAGAAACCGATTGATTCCTGCACCGTTGCGGCGCGGAACTACTATCTCAGGCTCGTCAAAACGGCGGGCACCGACACGAGAAAGGACGGATAACAGGGTATGGATATGGAACGACCGTTGACCGAAGAACGGCAAAAGGAACTCGCCGAACGCATCGCGGCGCTCGCCGCGTCCGCACTCGAGGACAAGAAAGGGCTGGACGTCCAGACGCTCCCGGTCGCAAAACAGACCCCGCTTGCGGATTTCTTCGTCCTCGCGACCGGCACGTCCGGCACGCACGTCCGCGCGCTGGCGGACGAGGTGGAATTCCGCATTCGGCAGGAGTTGAACGTCGGACCCCTGCACATCGAGGGCTACCGCAACAGCATCTGGTACCTGCTGGATTACGGCTCGGTCGTCGTGCACATTTTCACCGACGAGGGGCGGAAATTCTATCATCTCGAACGGCTTTGGGGCGGCGGCGAGAACTGACGGAGGAAAGGAAGTACAACCACCATGGAATACAAGTTCAGGGAAATCGAGCCGAAGTGGCAGAAAAAATGGGAGGAAGCCGGTCTGTTTCGGGCGGTGGACGGGAGCGAAAAGCCGAAGTTCTACGCGCTCGTGGAGTTCCCCTATCCGAGCGGTCACGGGATGCACATCGGGCATATCAAGGCGTACGGCGGGCTGGAGGTCGTTTCCCGCAAGCGGCGTATGCAGGGGTATAACGTGCTGTTCCCAATCGGGTTCGACGCGTTCGGTCTGCCGACCGAGAACACCGCCATCAAGGACGGCGTGCACCCCCGCGTCCTGACCGACCGGAACATTCGGAAGTTCACCGACCAACTCCGGCGCGTCGGGTTTTCCTTCGACTGGTCCCGGACGGTGGACACGACGGACGAGGGGTATTACCGCTGGACGCAATGGATTTTCCGCAAGATGTTCGACGCGGGGCTGGTGTTCCGCGACAAGACGCTCGTGAATTTCTGCCCGCACTGTCAGGTGGTGCTTTCCAACGAGGATTCTCAGGGCGGAAAGTGCGACATCTGCCACAACGACGTGGTGCAGAAGTCCAAGGACGTCTGGTACCTACGGATTACCGCCTACGCGGATAAACTGCTCGAAGGGCTCGACCACGTCGATTACCTGCCGAATATCCGCAACCAGCAGGAGAACTGGATTGGGCGGTCGACCGGCGCGTTCGTCAACTTCCCCATCAAGGAGGTCGACGACAAACTTCGTATCTACACCACCCGCTGTGACACGCTCTTCGGCGTGACCTTTATGGTCATCGCCCCGGAGCACCCGGTGCTGGATACGTACGCGGACCGGGTCAAAAACATGGACGAGGTGCGCGCCTACCGCGCCGAATGCGCCAAAAAGACGGAATTCGAGCGCACGCAATTGGCGAAGGACAAAACCGGCGTTCGTATCGACGGACTGACGGCAATCAACCCCATCACGGGGCGGGAAATCCCGATTTTCATCTCGGACTACGTCATGATGGGGTACGGCACCGGGGCAATCATGGCGGTCCCGGCGCACGATACGCGCGATTACGCGTTCGCGAAGAAGTTCGGCGTGGAGATTTTGCCGGTCATCGAGGGCGGCGACGTTTCCAAAGAGGCGTATACGGGCGAAGGGCGCATGATTCATTCCGACTTCCTCAACGGGCTGACCGACAAGAAATCCTCCATCGAGCGGATGCTTGCGGAACTGGAAAAGCGGGGCGTCGGCGAGGCGGGCGTGCAGTACAAGATGAAGGACTGGGCGTTCAACCGTCAGCGCTACTGGGGCGAGCCGATTCCAATCGTGCATTGTCCGAAATGCGGCATGGTCGGCGTTCCCTACGAGGAACTGCCGCTGAAACTGCCGGAGGTGGAAAACTTCGAACCCGGCGAGGGCGGGGAGTCCCCGCTCGCGAAGGTTGCGTCCTTTGTGAACTGCAAATGCCCGAAGTGCGGCGGCGACGCGAAACGGGAAACGGACACGATGCCCCAATGGGCGGGTTCGTCGTGGTATTTCTTACGCTATGCCGACCCGCGCAACGACAAGGCGCTCGCCGACCCGGAAAAACTGAAGTACTGGTTGCCGGTGGACTGGTATAACGGCGGCATGGAGCACGTTACCCGTCACATGATTTATTCCCGCTTCTGGCACCGTTTCCTGTACGACATCGGCGTGGTGCCCTGCCCGGAACCGTATGCGAAACGGACGGCACAGGGGCTGGTGCTGGGCGCGAACGGCGTGAAAATGTCCAAATCGCTCGGCAACGTCATCGACCCGAACGACGTCATCGACCGCTACGGCGCGGACGTATTGCGTACCTATATCCTGTTCATGGGCGATTACGAGCAGGCGGCGCCGTGGTCGGACAGTTCGGTTCGCGGCTGTAAGCGCCTGATTGACCGTTTCGCGGCGCTGACGGACCTGCTGACCGAAGAACCGGTCCCGTCGCTGGTGACGCCGTTGCACCGCACGATTCGCAAGGTGTCCGAGGACATCGAAAGCATGAAGTTCAATACGGCCATCGCCGCTATCATGACCTTCGTCAACGACGTTTACGCCGCCGGCGCGATTGACCGCGCGTCCCTGATGACCCTGACCAAACTGCTCTGCCCGTTTGCGCCGCATATCTGTGAGGAAATGTGGCAGGAACTGGGCGGAGAGGGGTTCTGCTCCGCCGCGTCGTGGCCGGAATACGACGAGGAAAAGACGAAAGAGGCGACGGTGGAGATTGCCGTTCAGCTTTGCGGCAAGGTGCGCGGGCGGTTGACCGTCCCGGTCGACGCGACGCAGGAGGACGTCCTCGCCGCCATTCAGGCGGACGGGACGCTTGCCCCGTTGCTCGCCGGCAAGCAAATCGTCAAGCAAATCTATGTGCCGGGCCGGCTGTGCAATCTCGTGGTGAAATAATTTCTTCGCGCGGTAAATGCCGCAAGGGACGATTCGGGACAGGGCAAACGCTGTATGGGACGGGTTTGCCCTGTTTTTCTCCTTTCGGAAAGGGGATTTTCATGAAAAAACGTTGGATTTGCCTGTTTTTGCTGTTCGCGTTGCTGGTTTGCGGTTGTGTGTCGGAGGTGGAATCGCCGTCCGGCGACCCGGTCGGTTCGTCGGCGTCCGTCGACGGTTCCTCCGGCGCGTCCGTTTCCGCGGACGCGTCGTCCGCTGACGACGTTTCGTCGGATTTGCCCGACCCGCCGCCCCCGCCGCCGGAAACCGATTTCTTCACCGCAAACGGACAGGATACCCTGCCCGCGTCGGCGGCATTGCCCGCGTTCCGCGAACCGACGGCTACTCCGTACCTGTACGGTCTGCCGCTCGACCTGCCGGAATCGTTCGGGTCGCTCGACGCGTTCTGCCGCGAAGGGGAAACGTACCACCTGTACTACACCGTCCCGGAGGAGGACGCGGGCGGTTCCCGCTTGCGGCTGTACGACGCGTCTACCGGCGCGACGCTCGCGGAAAAAATCCTGCCGGACGGCTGTTTTCACGGACCGTTGCCGGACGGGGGATTCTGGTATGCGGAGCCGGAGGGCGTCGCGCTGACCGTTTGCGACCGCAACGGGAGGGAAACCGTCCTTCGGCAGGCGAGCGAGAACTACACCGGCGAAAACGCGCCCCGCCTGTTGGCGCTTTCCGCGGACGGGAACACCCTGCTCGCGGGATTCGGCGCGGAGGACCCGTTT
Organism: uncultured Clostridia bacterium; assembly: GCA_947626805.1. Taxonomy (GTDB): domain Bacteria; phylum Bacillota; class Clostridia; order Oscillospirales; family CAG-382; genus Coliplasma. The sequence continues at coordinate 2,616 of CANQTR010000088.1, read as the reverse complement.
CTGCTGTTCGATTTGCGTACCGGCGCGCGCACCCGCGTTGCCGCCGGCGTTCGCGCGCAGTCGTGGAACCTGCTTTCGTGCGAGGTGGACGGGTTCCTGCTCGCGGGGTCGCGCGGGGCGCTCGTTCGGCTTTCGATTGGCGACGCGACCGCAAACCTGCTCGCGCAAGGCGATACGGTGTGCGACGCGTTCGGCGGGTTGTTGCGGCTGGACGGCGTCAAGCGGGGAATTCTCCTGCATGGGCAGACGGCGGACGCGGACGGAAACCGGCTGTTCGCGGCGGAATTCCTGTGGGACGACGAGCGTTTCGCCGCGTTCGGATTCGGCTTTTGCGCGACGGTTTCGTGGGACGATTACGTCCGCTTTTACGACTTGCGCGCGGGGGTCTGCTCTGTCGGGTTCGCGTTTGACGCCGGTCTGTCGCCTAAAATCACGCTGACGGCGGACGGGACCGCCTTGCTGTGCGACGGCGTCCGTTGCTACCTGTACGACCTGCCCGCCGCCCGCGCCGCGAGTACCGGCGGGGAAACGGTGCAGACCGTCTATACGGACGCGGAAACCGCGGACGAATTTCTTGCGCGGGTGACCGACACGATGGAAGGGACGTACGGCGTGACCCTGCACGTCGGCTCGGCGGGCAACGATTTCGAGATTCCCGGCTACGTCGGACAGGTCGAACGCGACCCGCTGGGCATCTACCGCGCCTTGCGGGTGATTGACGGGATTCTGTCCCGCTATCCGAGCGGCATGTTGCGGGAGACATACGAGGGGCTGTTCGACGGCGGACTGCACATTTACCTGTGCGCGGGGCTGTACGGCTACCTGTCGGACGGGGTCTCTACGGCGAGCGGCTTGACGACGACGGACAGGGAGAACATCCTCATGGCGCTCGACGTCTACAACGGGCTGGAAACCGCCCTCCCGCACGAACTTTCCCACGTTTTCGACTACCGTATCGAAGCGGTATCGGCGAATTCCGACAACGATTGGATACAACTCTGGGAGGAACTTCACCCGTTCCGGAACCCCTATACCTATTCCTACGGCGACTACGCGGGCAACACGGCGTACACCTATACCGACGAATCCTCTCAATCCCGCGTTTGGTTCGTGGACGCGTATTCCCGCACGTTCCCGACCGAGGACCGCGCGCGAATCCTGGAGAATCTGTTCAATCCGCTCGACGGCAAACTGCCCGCCGCGCTACGGGCTCCGCACCTGCTCGAAAAAGCCCGTTTTTACAGTTATATCTTACGGCAGTGCTTCCCGTCCTGCGGCAAAAGCGCGGCGCCGCTGTACTGGGAGACCTACCTCGGTCCAATCGACGAGAACGCGGTCGCGTCCTTCCTGCCCGCCGCCTGAAAAAATCCCCGCCGTGACGGACGCCATGGCGGGGTATTTTTGCGTAGAAGGTTCCGCGCGTCGCGGCGCAAAAGGCTTTCGCGTTTCGTCAACGCATATCCTTTGTGCGGAATCCCGATACAAATCCACTTATTTTTGGTAAATCGTCATCAAAATATCGTTGTAATTCCCGTAAAACGCGGTGGCGTCAAAATCGTCGCCGTACTTTTCCCGGAATTCCGCCATGAGGGCGCGAATCACCTCGTCATGCACTGGTTTTGGGACGTCGGTCTGGTCGGAAAATCCGCGACCGCAGAAGCGGGGAAGGAATCCGTCGCGTAGCGGGAACTTATAGGTTCCGCTATGCGGTATCACTTTTTCTGTTCTGGAACGGAAAAGTTTGTCGCACACGGTGGCGCGGTCGAAGCGCCAACTGTATTTGACCGGTCGGATTCCATACGCCGCAAGACGCTCCCAATACGTCGCGTAAAGCGAATTTACAATTTCGTGATAGTAGGAATTGTCAAAAGGGTCCTCGTTCTGTTGCGACGGCGCGTCGTCGAGACACAAAAGAACACCTTCCGGTTTGAGCACGCGATAGATTTCGTGTATCACCTTTTCGGGATTGGAAATCAGGTGCAGAACGCTGTTTGCCACGACGACGTCTACGCACGCGTCCGTCAAAGGGATATCGAGCGCGTTCATGCGGCACAAAGTCACGTTTTCGAGCGATACGCCGTTACGCGACGCTTTCTCTTGCAAGATGGAAAGCATGTGGTTGGAGATATCTCCGGCGACGATACGGGTCCCGTTCGCCGCGCACGGGACGGTGAGAAAACCATCGCCACAGGCAAGGTCTAAAAAAATTCCATCGCCCGTATACGCCGACACTTCTGCCGCTATGAGAGCGTGCTCTTCTTCAATGACGTATTTCCGGTTCCCCGAATACGCCTCGCCGATGTCCTCATAGCCGATATATTTGTCTCCGTCGCCGTCCTTGACCATATCCGGCATATCGGACAACTGCCATACGCCGTTCCGTTTTTCGACGCTATGCCCGCAAGAACACTTCGGGAGCCGCATTTCCTTTTTGCAGATTGGGCACAAGAACATAAGAAACAACCCCTGACCAAACCGTTTTTGAAAAAAGTAAGGATTCTGCCATTGAAACGCATTGTATCAAAACCAGAATCCTTATTTGGTGGAGACATGGGGACTCGAACCCAAGACCTCTCGGATGTGAACCGAACGCTCTAACCAGCTGAGCTATGCCTC
>CANQTR010000087.1 GCA_947626805.1 uncultured Clostridia bacterium | reverse complement strand
GGTCTGGACTCTCTGGATTTTGCGGAAATGCTGATGACCGTTGAAACGGAATTCGGCGTGTCCATCGAAGCGGACCCGTCCATCAAAACGGTCGGTTCGCTGGTCGAAAAAATCGAAGAACTGCAAAAGAAGGAGTCGTAATGAATTCCCCGCTCTGTGAGTTGCTGCATATCCGCTATCCCGTCCTGCAGGGCGGGATGGCATGGATTTCGGACGGGAAACTCGCGGCTGCCGTTTCGGAAGGCGGCGGGCTGGGCATCATTTCGGCGATGAACGCCGGGGCGGATTACCTCAAGGAGCAAATCCGCCTCGCCCGTTCGCTGACGGACCGTCCGTTCGGCGTGAACGTCATGCTGATGAGCCCGCACGCGGAGGAAGTCGCGCAAGCGGTCATCGACGAGAAGGTTCCCGTCGTCACGACCGGCGCCGGCTCGCCGGCGAAGTTCCTTCCCGCCTGGAAATCGGCGGGAATCACCGTACTGCCCGTCGTCGCGTCGGTCGCGTCTGCCGTCATGGCGGAGCGCGCGGGCGCGGACGCGGTTATCGCGGAGGGGCAGGAGTCCGGCGGACATATCGGTGAATTGACGACTATGGCGCTGGTGCCGCAGGTGTGCGACGCGGTCAAGGTCCCGGTGCTTGCCGCCGGCGGGATAGCCGACGGGCGCGGAATGGCCGCCGCCCTCATGCTCGGCGCTTGCGGGATCCAGATGGGTACCCGTTTCCTTGTCGCGACGGAGTGCGGCGTACATCAAAACTATAAGGACATGGTGCTCCGCGCCACGGACGTTTCCACGACCACGACCGGCAGACGGTTCGGCGGGAACACCTGCCGCTGTCTGAAAAACCCGTTCAGCCGCCACTTCCTGCAGGTGGAATACCGGCCGGAAACCACGGCGGAGGACGTCGCGGACCTCGGCGTCGGCGCGCTGCGTCTTGCCGCCGTAGAGGGCGACACGAAGAACGGCAGTTTCCTTGCCGGTCAGATTGCCGGGCTCGTCCGGAAGGAACAGCCCGCGGCGGAGATCCTGCGCGAGGTCTGCCAACAGTGCGACGCCCTGCTGTCCGGCTCGCGCGGAAAGGAATAACATCCATGGCTAAAATCGCATTCCTCTTCTCCGGTCAGGGCGCACAGCACCCCGGCATGGCGAAGGATTTGTATGAGCAAAACGCCTCCGTGCGCGCCCTGTTCGACCGCGCGGAGCAATTGCGGAACGGTACGCTCGCCCAGATGTTCGAGGGCGACGCGGAAACCCTCCGCGCAACCGAAAACACGCAGCCCTGTCTGTATCTCGCCGACTTCGCCCCCGCCGCCGTGCTTGCGGAATTGGGGGTCCGTCCGGCGGGCGTGGCGGGTTTTTCTCTCGGCGAACTGCCCGCGTTGGCGTTTGCCGGCGCAATCGACCCGGCGGAAGGCTTTTCGCTGACCGTCCGGCGGGGCGAACTGATGGGACAGGCTACGCGGGAACGGAAAAGTTCCATGGTCGCCGTCATCAAATTGGACAACGAAACGGTGGAACGCCTTTGCGCGGAATTCGACGAGGTCTACCCGGTCAACTATAATTCCGCCGGCAATCTGTCGGTCGCGGGGGAAGAAAGTCAGCTTGCGGCGTTCTCCGAACGCGTCAAGCAGGCGGGCGGACGCGCCCTGCCGCTGAAGGTGGCGGGCGGATTCCATTCGCCGTTCATGGACGGCGCCGCGAAGCAATTCGCGGACGTCCTGCAAAAGACGTCCTTTGCGTCCCCGCGCTTGCCCGTATACGCCAATTACGACGCGTCCCTGTACGCGGGTCCGGTCGCCGATACGCTCGGTCGGCAGATGAACCACCCGGTCCGCTGGGAACAGACCGTCCTTCGTATGGCGGCGGACGGGTTCGACACGTTCGTCGAGACCGGCGTGGGGAACGTGCTCGCGAAACTCGTCACCCGTATCCTGCCGGACGCGAAGGTCTATACCGCCGAAACGGCGGAGGATTGCGCGAAGGTCGCGGACGAGGTGGGCAGTCATGTTTGAGGGCAAAGTCGCCGTCGTCACCGGCGGTTCGCGCGGAATCGGGCGGGAAATCTGCCTGGAATTCGCACGGCGCGGGGCGGACGTCGCTTTCCTGTACGCGGGCAACGCGCAAGCCGCCGGGGAAACGCTTTCCCTGCTGAAGGAGCAAGGCGTCCGCGCGGAAGCGTATGCCTGCGACGTTTCGGACGCCGATGCCGTGCGGGATACGTTCAAGACCCTCCTCGCGGCGTTCGGGACGGCGGATATTCTCGTCAACAACGCCGGAATCACTTGCGACAAACTGGCGATGCTGATGAAGGAGGAGGACTTCGACCGCGTGCTTTCGGTCAACCTGCGGGGGGCGTTCTACTGTGCAAAGCAGGTCGTCCCGGTCATGGTGAAGAAACGGAGCGGGAAAATCATCAACATTTCCTCGGTCTCCGGGCTGATGGGGAACGCGGGGCAGTGCAATTACGCCGCCGCGAAAGCGGGGCTGATTGGACTGACGAAATCCCTCGCCCGCGAACTCGCACCCCGCGGAATCACCTGCAACGCGGTCGCGCCCGGTTTCGTCGAAACCGATATGACGGCGAACCTCGCGGCGAACACGCCCCTGTCGGACAGCATTCCGCTCAAGCGGTTTGCAAAGCCCGCCGAGGTCGCAAAGTTGGTCGCCTTCCTCGCGTCCCCGGACGCGGATTACATCACCGGCGAAACCGTCCGTATCGACGGCGGGCTCGCGATGTGACGGAAGGCGCACCGGAACAGAAAGGATAGGATTTTTTCATGCCAAAACGCGTAGTTATCACGGGAATGGGGGCGGTAACGCCCATCGGGAACAACGTTCCCGCGTATTTTGAAGGGCTTCGGACCGGGAAGAACGGCGTAGGCCCGCTGACCCGGTTCGACACGACCGATTTCAAGTGCAAGGTGGCGGCGGAGGTCAAAGACTTCGACCCGTCCGCCTGTTTCGACCTGCTGACCCGCCGAAAGACCGACCTGTATGTGCAGTATGCGGTGTGCGCGGCGCAGGAGGCGGTCGACGACAGCGGGATTCTCGACGGAATCGACCGGGACGAACTCGGCGTCTACGCCGGTTCCGGTGTGGGCGGCATCAACACCATTTGCGAGGAGAACAAGAAACTGCTCGAAGGCGGTCCGAAGATGGTCAGCCCGCATTTCGTGCCGAAAATGATTATCAATATCGCCGCCGGGCAAATCGCCATTCGGTTCGGGGCGCACGGTGCGGCGATGAACCTTTCGACCGCTTGCGCGACCGGTTCGACCGCCGTCGGCGAGGCGTTCCGCGCCATTCGCGACGGATACCTGACCGCCGCCATCTGCGGCGGCAGCGAGGCGGCTGTCAATCCGCTCGCCGTCGCGGGGTTCATCAACTGCATGGCGCTCTCGCAATCGCAGGACCCGGAAGCGGCGTCCCTGCCGTTCGACAGCCGCCGCGGCGGATTCGTGCTCGGCGAAGGCGCGGCGATGGTCATTCTCGAAGAATATGAGCACGCCGTCGTGCGCGGCGCGAAAATCTACGCGGAGGTTTGCGGCTACGGCGCGACCTGCGACGCGCACCACGTCACCGCGCCCGACCCGGACGCCAAACAGACCATTCGCGCCGTCAACCTTGCGATGAACGGCGTGACGTACGACCCGGCGCGCACCTACGTCAACGCCCACGGCACCGGCACGAAACTCAACGACAAGGTCGAAACGCTCGCGTTCAAGACCTGTTTCGGCGAGGACGCGAAGAAACTGCACATCAGTTCCACCAAGTCCATGACCGGTCATATGCTCGGCGCCGCCGGCACGGCGGAATTGCTCGCCTGCGTGCTCGCATTGCGCGAGGACCTCGTCCCGCCGACCATTCACCTGACCTCCCCCGACCCGGAACTCGATTTGGACTATACCCCGAACACGGCGCTGCACACCCCCATCGACACGGCGCTGTCCACCTCGCTCGGCTTCGGCGGGCATAACACCTGCCTGGTCCTCAAGAAGGCGCCGCAATGAACCGGGAGGAACTGATGACCCTGCTCCCCCACCGGGACGGTATGCTGCTTTTGGACGAGGCGGAAGTCCGCGATGGCAAGGCGCTGGGAAAAAAACGGATACGGCCGGAGGAATTCTTCCTGCAGGGGCATTTCCCGGGCGACCCAATCGTGCCGGGCGTGATTCTGTGCGAAATTTTGGCGCAATCGGCGTGCGTCCTGCTGGGGGACGGCATCAGCGGTCCGGTCCGCACGGTGCTGACCGGGCTCGACGGCGTGCGGTTCAAGCGCGCGGTGCGTCCGGGGGACGTGCTGACGACCGAATGCGTGATTGAAAAGCAAAAACCGCCCTTCTACTGGGCGAAAGGCACCGGAAAGGTGGACGGGGAACTGAGCGTCAGCGCCTCCTTCTCGTTCGCTGTATTCCCCGCGGAGGAGAAAAAGGGTTGACCCTCTCCCCCGCACCGGTCAGTTTTGCAAGAAAGGATTGGTATATGGTATGATGCAGCTACATTCCCGCCCCGTCGCGTTCGCGCAAGCGGACACCGGTCGCGCCGGGTCCGGCGCGGATTTCGAGGTGCGCTGTTCCGCGTGCAAGGCGGCGCATAAGCGGTCCGAACTGTTCCCCCGCCGGTATATCTGCCCGGATTGCGGCGCATACGTCCGCATTCCCGCGCGCGACCGCATTCTGTTGCTCGCGGACGAGGGCAGTTTCGCGGAACTGGACGAAACGTTGACCTCAACGGACTTCCTGCACTTCCCGGAGTATCAGAATAAGCTCGAAAAGGCCAGGCAGACCACCGGCGAACAGTGCGCGGCGGTCTCCGGCGTCATGCAGGTGCAGGGGAACCCCTGCGCGGTGTTCGCGATGGATTCCCGTTTCGTCATGGCGAGCATGGGCTCCGCCGTCGGCGAAAAAATCACCCGCCTGTTCGAATACGCGACGGAAAACCAACTTCCCGTTCTGGGTGTGCTCTGCTCGGGCGGCGCGCGAATGCAGGAGGGGATTGTGTCCCTCATGCAGATGGCGAAATGCAGCGGCGCCGTCCGCCGTCACAGCGACGCGGGGCTGCTCTACATCGCCCTGCTGACCGACCCGACGACCGGCGGCATGACCGCGTCCATCGCCATGGAAGGCGACATCACGCTCGCCGAACCGAAAACGCTCATCGGCTTTGCCGGACGCCGCGTGATTGAACAGACCACCGGCGCGGAACTTCCGGAAGGGTTCCAGACCTCGGAATTCCTGCTCGACCACGGGTTCGTCGACCAAATCCTCCCGCGGGAATCCCAGCGGGATACCATCGCCCTGTTGCTCCGGCAACACCAGAAGGAAATCGTTTCGGACGGCTGACGCCCGGTACGCCTTCGTTTGCGGGAATAGAAAGGAAGGATATTGATGACTGCTTACGAGAAATTAAAAGCGGTGCGCGCCTCCGGCCGCCCGAAAGGCCGTGATTTCGTCGAAGCGCTGTTCACCGAACGCGTCGAACTCTGCGGCGACCGCCGATTCGCGGACGACCCCGCCATTCTCGGCGGCATCGGCTATTTGGGGGACGTTCCGGTCACCTATCTCGCCATGGACAAGGGGCGCGACCTTGCGGAACGCATGAAAAAGCATTTCGGCTGTCCGATGCCGGAGGGCTACCGCAAGGCGTTGCGGCTGATGAAACAGGCGGAAAAATTCCACCGCCCGGTGGTCTGCCTCGTGGATACGCTCGGCGCGCACCCCGGCGCGGACGGCGAGGAACGCGGACAGGGGCAGGCGATTGCCGAGAACCTGTTTGAAATGATGGGGCTAAAGACCCCTATCCTGTCGGTCGTCATCGGGGAAGGCGGCAGCGGCGGCGCGCTCGCGCTCGCGGTCGCGGACCGGGTGTATATGCTCGAAAACGCCGTCTATTCGGTCATTTCGCCGGACGGTTGCGCGAGCATTCTTTGGAAGGATGCGAGCCGCGTGCAGGACGCGGCGGATTGCCTGCACATCACGGCGGAGGACATGGTTTCCTTCGGCGTGGCGGAGGGCGTGATTCCGGAGGATTTTTCCCATTTCGACCAAATGTGCGGTACGATAAAAGAGTTGCTGCTGGGCGACCTGAGCGAATTGCGCGGGCTTTCCGACGAGCAGCTTCTGACGGAACGCTATGAGCGGTTCCGTCGCGTCGGCATCTATGAGGAGAACGGGAGCAAAAACGAATGAGCGCATTATATCCGGAATTCTGCACCGTTTCGGGGAGCGGGGATTTCTCGCTCCGCATCCCCGAAACGTTCAATTTTTCCTATGACGTGGTCGACCGCATGGCGAAGGAGCACCCCGAGCAGCGCGCGCTGGTCTGGGAGCAGGACGAAAGTTGCGAGCTGTACGCCGTGACCGCCTGCCACGAACGGACGCTGACCTTCGCCGACATGGCGCGCCTGTCCGACCAAGCGGCAAACTTTCTGACCGCGCGCGGCGTCCGCAAGGGCGACCGGGTCATGCTGTTGCTCAAGCGGCACTACGTCTACTGGTACCTGCTCGTCGCCCTGCACAAACTCGGCGCCGTCGCGATGCCGACGGCGTGCATGCTCAACCACGACGACCTCGTTTCCCACATGCGGGACGCCTCTGTCTCCGCCGTAGTCTGCCTCGGCGAGGAGTCGCTGTGCAAAAAAATCGCGGCGGCGGCGGCAGACAGCCCGACCGTGCGTCTGCTTTGCAGCGTCGGCGCGGACCGGGACGGGTTTGTCCGGCTCGACGGGGCGGTCGAAACCTGTCCGACGGCGTTTTCCCGCGTGGAGACCCGCAAGGAGGACCCGCTCCTGCTCTACTTCACGTCCGGCACGACCGGGAAACCGAAAATCGTCGTGCAGGACGGTATGTACCCGCTCGCGCATATCTCCACCGCACTGCTTTGGCAGAACGTGCGGGACGGCGGTCTGCACCTCTCGGTCGCGGACACCGGCTGGGCGAAGGCGTCGTGGGG
>CANQTR010000086.1 GCA_947626805.1 uncultured Clostridia bacterium | reverse complement strand
GGCGACGGGGATTCCAAGGACCCGGACGAGTTCATCAAGAACCACGGCGCGGAGGCGTTCCGCGCGAAATTGCGCGAGTCGGTCGGGCAGGTGGATTACCGGGTCGGGGAGATTCTTTCCCGCTACCGGTTGAGCGAACCGGACGAAAAATTGCGTTGCGGCGCGGAATTGGCAGCGTACATCGCCGCCCTGCCGAACCGCATGGAGCGGGAGGTCTACGCCGACCGCGCGGCGGCGCAGTTGGAGGTGTCGAGCGCGTCCTTCCGCGAGGAGGTCGAACGGCGCGCGCGTATTCTCGCCGCCGGCGAACGGAAGAAACAGACCGCGCAGGCGGCGCAATCGTTGCTGGATTACGGCGACGACGTCAACCCGGACAAACTTCGGTATTCGTCCGAGGCGTCCCACGAGGAGGCTGTGCTGGGGATCCTGCTGCTCAAGCCGGAATTCGGCAAAGCGGCGGCGGAGGAACTGGAAACGGAGGACTTCGCGACGGACTTCAACCGGCGGCTGTGGACGCTGTACGCCCCCGCGTTCGCCGAGGGGAACGAACCCGACCTGACCGGCGGCGGGGAGCTGTCCGTTCGGGAAATCGGGACGGCGGAGGGCTACCGCGCGGCGCGCGCGACCCTCGGAGACAATACCGAACAGGTCCTTGCGGAGCATATCAAAGCCCTGCGGGGCTTCCGCGAAAAGAAATCGTATGACGAGGCGCTCGAACGGGCGCCCGCGGACGCGCTGACCGCGTACCTCGCGGCGGCGCGAAAGAAAAAGAGCGAAAACGGAACCGGACAGAAAGGAACAGGCAAATGAAGGACGATTTTTTCACCCCGAAGGAACTTGAGGACGCGAAGAACCGGGGCACCATCCGACCGGAGGAGGTCTTGCGGAAACTCGAAGACGAGGACGCCTCGCTCGAAACGCTCGAAACGCTTTGCGAGCGGCTGGACGACATGGGCGTCGAGGTGACGGGGGACCTGCAGAGCGTCAATTTCGACCTGCAGGGGGACGACCTTTTCGAGGAGGAGACCGCCGACGAAAGCATGGAGGACGCCGAACTGCTGCTCTCGCAGGAGGGCGTCGCGACGGACGACCCGGTCCGCATGTACTTAAAGGAAATCGGCAAGGTCCCGTTGCTTTCGGCGGAGGAGGAACTTGCCCTTGCGGAAAAGATGTCGCAAGGGGACGTCAAAGCCAAACAGCAATTGGTCGAGGCGAACCTTCGTCTGGTCGTCAGTATCGCGAAACGGTACGTCAACCGGGGCATGTTCTTCCTTGACCTGATTCAGGAGGGCAACCTCGGGCTGATGAAGGCGGTCGAAAAGTTCGATTACGGCAAGGGCTATAAGTTTTCGACCTACGCGACCTGGTGGATTCGGCAGGCGATCACCCGCGCCATCGCCGACCAGGCGCGGACCATTCGTATCCCGGTGCATATGGTCGAAACCATCAACCGCGTCCTGCGCGTTTCGCGTCAGCTTCTGCAGGAGAACGGCAGGGAGGCGACCGACGAGGAGATTGCGCAGGAACTTTCCATGCCCATCGAGAAGGTCCGCGAGATCCTGAAAATCGCGCAGGAGCCGGTCTCGCTGGAAATGCCCATCGGCGAGGAGGAGGACAGCCACCTCGGCGATTTCATCGCGGACGACAACACTATGGCGCCCGCCGAGGCGGCGACTTCGACGATGCTGCGCGAACACCTGCTGGAAGTGCTGCACACGCTGACCCCCCGCGAGGAGAGCGTGCTGAAATTGCGGTTCGGGCTGGAGGACGGCCGTCCGCGGACGCTCGAAGAGGTCGGCAAGGTGTTCGACATCACCCGCGAGCGTATCCGCCAGATTGAGGCCAAGGCGCTCCGCAAACTGCGCCACCCGAGCCGGAGCAAGAAACTCAAAGACTATCTCGAATAACGAAAGGATATACAGCACCTATGAAAGAGCAATTGGAAAGGATTCGTTCGGCGGCGGTGGAGGCGATTCGGGGAGCCGTCGACGAACAGTCGCTTGAGGAATCCCGCGTCCGCTTCCTCGGCAAAAAGGGGGAACTGACCGCCCTGCTTCGCGGCATGGGCAGTCTGCCGCCGGCGGAGCGCCCGACGGTCGGCGCGCTGGTCAACACGGTTCGCACCCAACTGGAGGACGCGCTGCACGAGCGGTTCGAACAGCTTCGCGCGCAGGGACTGGAACGCAGGCTCCGCGCCGAGACCGTCGACGTGACCCTCCCGGCGCCGGAAAAACCGGTCGGTCACCTCCACCCCATCACCCGCACCCGCAACCGCATGGCGGAAATTTTCACCGGCATGGGGTTCTCTGTCGCCGAAGGTCCGGAGGTCGAAAGCGCCTACAACAACTTCGACGCCCTCAACGCCCCCGCCGACCACCCGTCGCGGGACGAAACGGATACGTTCTACTTCTCCGACAGCGTCCTGCTTCGGACGCAGACGTCGCCGGTGCAGATACGCGCCATGGCGGGCAAGACCCCGCCGATTCGCATCATCTCCCCCGGACGCGTCTACCGCTGCGACGTCGCCGACGCGACCCATTCGCCGGTGTTCCACCAGTGCGAAGGGCTTGTCGTCGACCGGGGCATCACCATGGGCGACCTGAAAGGCACGCTCGACGCGTTCGCCAAGGCGATGTTCGGCTCGCGCACCCGTATCCGCTTCCGGCCGCACAATTTCCCGTTCACCGAGCCGTCCGCCGAAGTGGACGTGTCCTGCTTCGTTTGCGGCGGCAAGGGCTGCCGGCTGTGCAAGGGCGAGGGCTGGATCGAGATCCTCGGCGCCGGTATGGTGCACCCGAACGTCCTGCGGGCGGGCGGTATCGACCCGGACGTCTATTCCGGGTTCGCCTTCGGCATGGGCATCGAGCGGGTCGCCATGACCATGTACGGTATCGACGATTTGCGGTTGCTGTTCGAGAACGACAAGCGGTTCCTGGACCAGTTTTGAGCGCGGGGGTACGGAAAGATGAAAATTTCACTGAATTGGTTGCAAGATTATGTAAACCTCTCCGCTGTGGAGGGGTTCAGCCCGCGCCTGTTCGCCGAACGGATGACCATGAGCGGGACGAAGGTCGAAGGCTGGGAGGACCTCGGCGAGCGGCTGAGCGGCGTCGTCGTCGGAAAATTGCTCTCCGTCGTGCCGCACCCGGATTCCGACCATATGGTCATCTGCCAGGTCGAAGTCGGCGGGGAGCGTCCGCTGCAAATCGTCACCGGCGCGCAGAACGTCGCGGCGGGCGACCTCGTGCCGGTCTGCCTGAACGGGGCGAAGCTGCCGGACGGCAAGACCATCAAGACCGGCAAATTGCGCGGCGTGGTGTCCGAAGGGATGCTCTGTTCGCTCGGCGAACTGGGGCTGACCGTCCGGGACTTCCCGTATGCGGTCGAGGACGGCATTTTTATCCTGCAGGAACCCTGCAAGCCGGGGGACGACATTCGCGACGTGCTGGGCATGCGGGACGTGCTCGTGGAGTTCGAACTGACCTTCAACCGCCCGGACTGCCTGTCCTATCTCGGCATCGCCCGCGAGGCGTCCGCGACCTTCCGCCTGCCGCTGCAGCTGCACGAACCGTCCGTCCCGACGAACGGGAACGGGCAGACCGTCGGCGACCTTCTGCAGGTCGAGGTGCTTTCCCCGTCGCTCTGCCCGCGCTATACGGCGCGCGTCGTGAAGAACGTGAAGATTGCACCGTCGCCGCTCTGGATGCGGACCAAATTGCGCAACGCCGGTATCCGCCCCATCAATAACATCGTCGACATCACCAACTACGTCATGCTCGAATACGGTCAGCCGATGCACGCCTTCGACGCGCAGACCATTCAAAGCGGTCGTATCGTCGTGCGAACGGCGCGGGCGGGCGAATCCATCACCACGCTCGACGGGCAGGAGCGCCCGCTGACGACCGATATGCTCTGCATCGCCGACGGGGACAAACCCGTCGCCCTCGCGGGGGTCATGGGCGGTCTGAACAGCGAAATCGAGCAGACGACCCAGACCGTCATCTTCGAAAGCGCCAATTTCGCCCGCGAGAGCATTCGCAAGACCTCCCGCGCGGTCGGTTTGCGGACGGACGCCTCCGCCCGCTACGAGAAGGGCTTGCCCGCCTGCAATACGCTGCCCGCGCTGGAACGCGCTTGCGAACTGGTCGCCGAACTCGGCGCCGGGGAAGTCGTCGACGGGTATATCGACGTCTGCAATACCGACGTTTCTCCGCGTTCCGTCCCGTTCGATTGGAAACGGGTCAACGCGTTGCTCGGCACGGACCTGTCCGCGTCCGAAATGGCGGACCTGCTCCGCCCGCTCGACGTAATCTGGGACGGCGGGGACCGCCTGACGGTGCCGCCCTATCGCGGCGACCTGGTGGAAACGGCGGACGTCGCCGAGGAGGTCGTCCGGCTGTACGGGTTCGACCGTATTCCGGCGACCCGGTTCCGCGGGGAAGCGACGCAGGGCGGGGAGGACCCGTTCCAGCGGTTCCGCGCGCGTCTGGACCGGACCATGACCGGGCTGGGGTACGACGAACTCTGCACCTACTCGTTTGTCTCCCCGAAGGAACTCGACCAGATTCGCATTCCGGCGGATTCCCCGTTGCGCGACCAACTGACCATTCGCAACCCGCTCGGCGAGGACACGTCGGTCATGCGGACGCACGCGCTTCCGTCGGTGCTCCGCGTCGTCGCCCATAACCTCGCCCACCGCGTCAAGACCGCCCGTTTCTACGAAAACGCCATGCTTTACGCGAAGGACGGCGACCATTCGGCGGAGAGCCGGACGCTCTGCTTCGCGAACTACGGGTGCGGGGACTTCTTCGACCTCAAGGGCGACGTCAACGCCCTGCTCGCGTCGTTCGGCGTCGAGGGCGCGGTCTGCACCGCCGACGCGACGGTCCCGTACTTCCACCCGGGTCGCTGTGCGAAACTGACGGTCGGGGACGTCTGCCTCGGGTATTTCGGACAGGTGCACCCGTCGGTTTGCGCGTCTTTCGACATCGACGAGCCGGTCTACGCGGCGCTGCTGCCGGACGAACCGCTCTACGCGTGCGCGTCGGTCGAACGGAAGTACCGCCCGCTGCCGGTCTACCAGTCGATGGAGCGGGACCTCGCGCTGCTGTGCGACGAATCGCTCGAAGCGGGGACGCTGTGCGGGTATATCCGCGCGCTCGCCGGGAAGTCGCTCGAGGACGTGTTCGTGTTCGACGTGTACCGCGGGAAGGGCGTCCCGGAGGGGAAGAAATCCGTCGCCGTCCGGCTGGTGTTCCGCCTGCCCGACCGCACGATGACCGACGAGGAAGCCGATAAGAGCGTGAGCAAGGTCCTCCGTCGGCTCGAAAGCGAGCAGGGAATCCTGTTGAGGAGCTGAAACCCGAAAAATTTCGCCGAAATTTTTGCGGAAGGACTTGCAAAATCCGCAAAAACCGTATATAATAAAAGGGAAGTCAAAAAACCCGGAACGCAAAAGGGAAGGAAGGAGCAAACCATATGAGTGTGCAGGACCCGCGCAACGCGCAGGACAGAGGACAAAAAACCATCACGTTTTCCGTCAAGGATACCAGACGGGAGGAGATTCGCGAAATCGTCCGGGGGGTCTACAGCTCCCTGAGCGAAAGCGGGTATAATCCCACCAACCAAATCGTCGGGTACATCATTTCCGAGGACCCGACCTATATCACCAACAACAAGAACGCCCGCACGATTATCAGCAAACTCGACCGGGACGAACTCCTTCGCGCGCTCGTGGAGGATTTCATTCGCCCGAACGGGGGACGCTGAGGAACCGGGCTAAGGAAGGAAACGGCGCATCATGCCTGAACAGAAACTGCTGACCTACAAAGGCAAACCGCTCGTCCGGCAGGGGAGGTTCCTGTTTTACGGGAACCCGGACGACCCGTACATTCTCTTCATGAACATTCTCGAAACCAAAAAAGTCGGGGACCTTGAGGTCGCCACCCGCGTCCTCGTGCAAATCCAGGATACGGACGACGAGAAACTGTTCAACGACAAAATCCTCAAACAGTGCGAAAAGCGAAGCCTTTGCGATGCGTTCGACATCGGCGTCATTTGGCTGGAGCGCGCGCTGAAAGCCTAACGCCGAAAAATTTTTGAAGATTTTCAAGAAACTTTTTGCAAAAAGTTTCTTGAACGGGGTTTGGGGCGGCGCCCCAACCATTCTTCTCGAAACAAGCCATAACGGGCGGGATAAGCGTTCCGCCCGTTTTGGACGTGTCGGCAAAGCCGACACGTTTTCGGGTGACAAACACGGTCGCGGCGTCGTCGCTACGCGCCGCCTTGCTCCGCGTTTTTCCCCCGAAGCCCCCCTTTTCATCGAAAACCGGCTCGGCTTGCGCCAATACTGACGCCGCCTTCGCCGTTTTTCTCTTAAGGGGTTTCGGAGTCGGCGCATGTCCGCCTCCGAAACGATATTTTTTATTGTATTTTTGCTTTCTTTGCACTTTTGCAGAAAGGGGGCGCGGTATGGGCGTCCACGTTTTTTGGGATTGGAACGGCACGCTTTGCGACGACGTACTGCTTTCGCTCGAAGCGGTCAACCAAATGCTCCGCAAGCGGTCCCGCGCGCCAATCGGTCTGGACGAATACTACCGCTATATCGACGTCCCGATTTCCCGGTTCTACGCGCACCTGTTCGATTTGAACGAACTGCCCATGGCGGTCATCTCGGACGAATTTCAGGCGTACTACCGCGCGCATTTGCGGACAGACTGCCTGACGCCGGGGGCGCTCGACGCGCTGAACGAATTGCGCGACGCGGGGGCGAAACAGTACCTTCTGACCTCCTCCCATCGCGAGAGCGTCCTGCCGACGCTGGAAAAACTGCACCTCCTGCCGTATTTCGACGCGTTCCTCGCCGCGGAGGATTGGGGCGCCCTGCCGAAAGCGGACCGCGCGAAGGCGTTTTGCGACGCGAACGGACTGTGCGGGCAGGACGTGTGGTTCGTCGGGGACCAACTGCACGATTGGGAAACGGCGCAAGC
>CANQTR010000085.1 GCA_947626805.1 uncultured Clostridia bacterium | reverse complement strand
GCGGACTGCTTCCTGCTCAACACCTGCGCGGTCACGGCGGAAAGTCAGCGGCAGAGCCTGCAGCTCGCCCGACGGCTCGCGGCGAAGGGACCGACGGCGGTACTCGGCTGCGCGTCGCAAAACTGCAAGGAGGCGTTCCTCGCCCTGCCGGGCGTGTTCTACGTCGGCGGCTGTACCGGGAAAATGGACGTCGTGGAGCGATTTGTGTCGCTGAACGGGCGGACCGACGCGGTGGCGGACGTGCGGCGGGCGGACTACGAGCCGATGTCGCTCGACGGGCGGAGCCACTGGTTCTCGACCTGCCGGGCGTACCTGAAAATTCAGGACGGGTGCGGCGGGAAATGCGCGTACTGCCTGATTCCGGCGCTTCGGGGTCCGTCGCGGTCGCGCGGAACGGACGAAATCGTCGCGGAGGCGCGGCGGCTGGTCCGCGCCGGCGTGAAGGAGGTCGTGCTGACCGGGGTCGAAGTTTCGGCGTTCCCCGGACTGCCGTCGCTGTTGGAACGGCTGGGCGAGCTGTCCGGCGAAGGGCTGGAGCGGGTCCGCGTGGGGTCGCTTTCGCCCTGGTCTTTGCGCGAACCGTTCTTTCGGGCGGTCGTCGGGTCGGCGAACTTCATGCCGCACCTGCACCTGTCGCTGCAATCCGGTTCGGACCGGGTGTTGCGCGCCATGCGCCGTCCGTACACGGCGGACGAGGTCGCCATGCAGGTCGCCGCCCTGCGGGAGGTTCTCCCGCAAGTGCAGTTGAGCGCGGACTTCATCACGGGTTTCCCGACCGAAACCGACGCGGAAGCCGCCGAAACCGTCGCGTTCGCCCGCAATTTGGGGCTGTTCCACGTCCACGCGTTCCCGTTTTCGGCGCGCGAAGGGACGGACGCGGCGAAAATGGACGGGCAGGTCCCGACCGCCGAACGCAAACGCCGCTGCGCCGCGCTGATTTCCGCCGTCGACGGCGTGCGGGACGAAATTTTCGCGTCGTTTCGCGGAAAAACCGTGCGGGTGCTGGTCGAGCGCGTGCGGGACGGATACGCGGACGGGCACACGGAAACCTTTTTCGAATGCCGCTTTCCGGTCGGCGCGAATCCGCCGTCGGTCGGGGAAACGCGGACGGTCGCCGTTTCCGGGCAGGACGGGAACGCCCTGCTCGGCGTAGATTGGAAAACAAACGCCACAAATACAGAGCAAACTGTGTAGGAAAGGACAACAAAAATGGACGAAGTCACACATATGGACACCACGGCGGAACAACCGATTCGACCCGGAACGTACCTGCGGCAGGCGCTCGAAGAAAACGGCTGGTGCGGGCGGCTCCTGACGCCCATTCCGCGCGCGTCGTTCGCGGAGCAAGAGCCGGCGGAGGCGTTCAAACTGTTCACGCGGCGGATTCGCGTCGGCGAATCCTTCACGCTCGCGGACCTTTTGCTCGGCGCGGAGCTGTTCTACGGGCAGGAGGTCGTCGGCAAGCCCGGCGACGGGATTTACCTCCTGCGGGACGCGGTTCGGGATATGCGGCTCGCGAAAACGCTTTTGGGGCGGTCCGTGCCGGGGCTTTACGGTCTGCTGACCGTCGCGGGGGGCGCCGATTTGGAGCTGCCCGGCGGCGTGACCGAGGAGCAGATTGCCTTCGAGCGGCTCTTTCTCCTGCGCGAGCGGGACGGCAAACAGCTCGCGGAATCCGGCGTCGCGCCGCTTTTGCAGGTCGGTACCGTCGTGCCGGACCGGCTGCGTGTCTCCGCGGGCGGGGATTCCGCCGACCTTTCGGACCTGCTGACCCGCCGCCCGACGGCGGTGCGCGTCGGTTCGGACGAGTCGAAGCTGTTTCGGCTCGGCTACCACGCCGTTCTGGGGTGCAACTGCTGCAACGGGTTCCCGGGGAAATACTACGTCAACCTCGCGTCCGGCGAAAGCGGGCTTGCGGGCATGCTGTCCGGCGGGCTGGGCATGTTCGCCGCGATGATGCAGTATCGGTTCCCGCTCCCGTCAATGCGGTGCAACGCGAACGGCGGGGTCGCTTTGGCGGTGCCGCGTCCGCACCTCTACGCGGGCGACAGCATTTATGTGTTCCAGCCGAAAGCCGGACCGGACGGGTTGCCCCTGCCGATGGAGTACGGAAAATTGCGGCTGTTCCTGCAGGACGCGTTCTCGGTCAAAAAAATCCGCGCCGTCCTGCCGCTCAAACCCAACGCGGCGTCCATGCTCGGACGCATGGGCGGCGACAAGCTCCGCTACGCGCCGGAAGGCACGCCGCCGATGGGACCGTTCGCGATGCTCGGCGTGCTCCCCGCCGGCGAAACCGCCCCCGGCACGCGTATCGGGCATTACGAGCCGTTCGAAACGGAGGACGAAGGGGTTTAGCGGGGCGTTGCCCCGCCCCCATTCAAGGGACTTTTTGAGAAAAAGTCCCTTGAAAATCTTCAAAAACTTTTCAACATGGAATAAAAAAGACCCGCTGACGCGGGTCGGGTTGACGCAAAATTTTTGACGTGCGGAGAGGGCAAAACGCCCGCCCGCTTTCCGTTTTTAGGAAAGATAGTCCAAGATTTCCCCGATGTTATCGAGGATGACGTCGGGCGCGTTATCCGGCGTGACGTCGGCGCGCGCCGTTTCGCCGGTGAGGACCAGAACGGACAGCAGACCGTTGTTCCGCCCGAGCGCGATATCCGTATAGAGCCGGTCGCCGACGACGGCGATTTGCTCCGGCGGAACGTTGCAGAGGTGCGTAATCATCTCCGCCGTTTCGCGTTCCGGCTTGCCGAAGAAACGGGGTTTAACGCCCGTGCAGGCGGTCAGCAAAGCGCAAATCGCCCCGCAATCCGGCTGCACGCCGCCCTCTATCGGGCAGACGAAGTCCGGGTGCGTCGCGTAGAATTTCGCCCCGTTCCGAATCAGATTGCAGGCGATATGCAACTTTTCGTAGGACAACGTGGTGTCGAATCCCGCGACGACAATGGAAACCGGTTCCGTCGGGAATCCGCCGTCGGCGCGATTGACCAGCCGGATACCGTCGGCGCGGAACGCCTCCTCAAGCGCGGGCGTGCCGACGAGATAGACGGGTTCGCCGGGGTGGTGGAGGTTGAGGTAAGCGGTCGTGACGTCGCCGGAGGTCAGAATATCCTCGCGGGTGGCGGGAAAGCCCATTCCGCACAGGCGGCGGACGTAAACGTCGGGGTTGCGGGAGGAATTGTTCGTGAAGAACAGCACGCGCCGTCCGGCGGCGCGGACGCGCTCGACGAACCGAATCGCTTCGGGAAAGACGCGCTCGCCGAGGTAAATCGTGCCGTCCATATCGAGGACGAACAGGCGGATATCGCGGAGGTTGTTCGCGTTCATAGGGTTCTCCTTTGGTAAATTCAAGACAGTATACCACATTTTTTTCGGATTTTCAAGAGGGAAAGCGAGGGTACGCGCGAAATGAGCGGGAAATTTTACGTTTGCGTCGATTTGGAAGGGGTCGCCTGCACGATAGGATGCTACGGGCAGGGGCTTGCCGCCGGGACGCCGGAATACGCGTTCGCGTGCCGGCAGGCAACGGACGAAACAAGCGCCCTCCTCGGCGCGCTCCGGCGGCGCGGCGCGGACGACGCAATCGTCTGGGACTGCCACGGGACCGGGTACAATCTGGACTACCATGCGCTCGAGAAAGCCTTCGCCGGCGGGCGGTTACGGTTCGCGCTCGGCGCGGGGAGCCGCAAGCGACTGCCGGGGCTGGACGCGTCCTGCGACGGTCTGTTTTTCCTCGGCTACCACGCCTACGACGCGAAGGACGCGACGCTCTGTCATGTATATTCGTCGGCGACGTTCGCCGGCATGCGGGTCAACGGCAAGCCGGTCGGGGAACTGCAAATCGACGCGGCGGTCGCCGGACGGCTCGGCGTGCCGGTGAAACTGGTCGTGTCGGACGACATTTGCGTCGCGCAAGCGCGGGAGACCTTTCCGGACGCGGAATTTGTGGTCACGAAGCAATCCCTCGCGTGGAACAGTTGCCTGTCGGAATCGCCGGGCGCGGTATGCCGCGCGCTCACGGAAGCGGCATCGCGCGCGGTCGACCGGAACGGGACGGTGTTCACCTTCCCGTCGCCGTTCGAATTTGCGGTGTCGTTCAAGCGCATCGAGTACGCGCAAGGGTGCGCCCTGCACGGCGTCGACGGGGAGCCGTTCGGCTGGGACGGGGCGTACACCCGCGTCGGGCTGTTGCGGCAGGCGGAGGATATTTTCACCTATATATAATAAGGAAACTTTTCTGATTGGGGGGACCAAACGGTGAACGGCGTATACGGCGCGCAAGAGAAAACCGAAACCAGGCGAAAGGCGGAAAAACGGCTCCGGCGGGACCGATTGCGCCCGTTACGGGTGGTCGAACCGCTGGAAAGCGGCGGCGTGTTCGCGAAAAGCCCGGTGGAAGTCAAGGAAGGGTACGTCGTATCCGACCGCGACACGGGCGAGCTGTTCGTGGTGCTGGTGTTCCGCAACGTCGCGGAAAAGCCGTTGCTTTCGCTGGACGTGCGGCTGTTGCTCTTCGACGAGGGCATGCAGACGCCGTACGAAAAAGTCGCCCGTCGGTACAGTTGGGAAACGGCGACGCTCGGCGAGCGGTCGATTCACGGGCAGGTCCGCCGGGAGCGGGAATCCCGTCGGACGCCGGAAATCGAACCGGGCGAGGAATTCGGGCAGGGGGTGTTCTTCCCGCTGCCGGAGAACTATTTCCACCGCATGCAGGTCGAACTGGTCGGCGTGACCTACTCCGTCGGCGGGTACGAGCCGCTCGGACTGCTGTACGACCCGTTCGACCGCCACCGCGCCGCGAAACGGTTTTCCGACATCGACCTTTCCCTCCGCTCGTCCTACCACGCGCTCAACATCTTCGACCGCGCCGAAGCGGAGCACCCGATTCGCGTCCTGCCGCAAGCGGGGGAGAACGCGTGGCTCTGCTGTTGCGGGCAGAAGAACCCCGCGTCCGCCGAACTTTGCGAATCTTGCGGGCGGGACAAGGCGTGGCAGCTCGAAAACCTCTCCGAACAGCACCTCCGCGAGGTCGAACAGGCGAGAGACCCCGCGGTCGGGCGCATTCTGCACGACACGTCCGCCTTCCCGCAGAACCGCTACCTCGAAAGCGACCGCGAGAAAGCGGAAAAAGTCCGTCAATGCGACGAAGCGCTGCAGCGGCTCGCCGCGCAGGAGCGCGTGCGTCGGCGCCGCAGCCTCATGATTATCCCCAAACTGGGCTTGCTGGTCCTGCTCGCGTTCCTGCTCTGGTTCGTGTACGAGTTGATTACGACCGGGGCGCTCATGGGGATTTTCGGCGGCGCGTAAGGCGTTTCCGGTCCCGCCGAACGGCGGATTTTCGGTTTCCGTCTTGACATTCGGGGAAAGATATGGTATCATAGGTGCGAAGGATTGCTGTTCGGAAAGGGCGTGTGCAGATGCAGAAAGAGGTCTACCGTTTCGCCGGGTTGAACGTCGAAATGTCGCCGCAACACCCGACGCTGGTACAGCGTTCCGCGCCGTACCGAACGGACGGGGACGCGCGAATCGATATCCGTATCCTGCCGCCGGCGGGGGGCGTGGAATCGCTCCGCGACGCGGCGCCGCACCCCGCGGACGTGGATTTGGCGCGTCTGGACGACGTGAACGAGTACCTGTACTACGGCGGGGTGTTCTACCGGGCGTTACTGCACTTCGACGGCATGCTGTTGCACGCGAGCGCGGTGGCGTTCGACGGCAAGGCGTACCTGTTTTCCGCGCCGTCGGGGACCGGAAAATCGACGCACACGCGGGAATGGGTCCGCGCCCTGCCGGGTGCGTTCATTCTCAACGACGACAAACCCGCCCTACGGCTGGTCGACGGGACGGTATACGCTTGCGGGACGCCGTTTTCGGGGAGTTCGCCGCTGAGCGTGAACGTCATGCTCCCGGTCGGCGGTATCTGTGTGCTGGAGCGCGGGGACGTGAACGAGATTCGACCGCTCGGCGCGGCGGAAGCCCTGCCGTGGGTCTACGGGCAGACGACAAAACAGGTGGACGCGCCGGAAGGCGAACTGCTGTTGAGCGTTCTGGAGCGCGTACTGGGCGCGGTTCGGCTATGGCGGCTGAAATGCGGCATGGGTCGCGAGGCGATGGAATGCAGTTTCGCGGCGATGGTCGGTAAAAAGCCGGAACGGTAAACCAATACGGAATGGAGCGTACACGATGAACACCCGTAACTTTGGCATCGCCGAGGGTCGTCTGACCCGCGACCCCATCCTCCTGAAGAACGCGGACGGCTCTTTGAAGGTCAAGCTGACCGTCGCCGTGCAGGACAACTACGTCGGCAAGGACGGCAAGCGCGGGGCGCAGTTCATCGACCTCGAAGCGTTCGTCCGCGCCGAAAAGGTCGAGTCCAATGTGTTCGCCCTCATGCACGAAGGCGACCTCGTCTGCCTGCACTACACGGTAAAGACAAACAACTACACGGACAAGGACGGAAAAGAAGTCCACAGTCAGACCCTGCTCGTGCAGGACGTCGACCGTCGCGAAAGCAAGTCCGCCGTCGACGCGCGGCAGGCGCGCAAGAGCGGCGAAGTACCGTTTTAAAAAAACCGCCGTTTCACACGGTAGGAAGGAATTTTCGAGACATGAAGGCAAAGGAAGGGTTCGTCTACAAGCAAATGCACGGGACGGGGGTCGTCGTGCCGGTCGGGGAAACCTCGCGAGAGTTTCGCGGCATGGTGACGCTCAACGAAACGGGGAGTTTCCTCTGGGAGCGTATGCAGACCGAAGTCACGCGGGCGGAACTCGTGCGGGCGCTGACCGAGGCATACGATACGGACGCGGAGACCGCCGAAAAGGACGTCGACGCGTTCGTTGCGAAACTGCAGGAGGCGGGGCTGCTTGCGGAGTGAGCCGAGGCGGGAGCCGGTCGACGTGTCGCAGCTGTGCGAACTGATGGACGCCGTATTCGCGCAGGACGGGGTGTTCCGGTTCGCGCCGACGGGCGGCAGTATGCGCCCGATGTTGCGGGAAAAGCGGGACACGGTGGTGCTCGCGCCGGTGCG
>CANQTR010000084.1 GCA_947626805.1 uncultured Clostridia bacterium | reverse complement strand
TTCGCCGCCTGTTCCGCCATGGCGCGCCCGTCCGCGTTGAGCGGGACGTCCGTCCGCCCCTGCAGTTTTCCTTTGTCGTTCCAGTCCGTCCGACCGTGCCGCATGATGTAGAGCATACGTTCCTCCCGAATCCTTCCGCGTCAGTCCGACCCGAGGATTTCCAGCGCCACCTCGCGTCTGGTCAGACAGCGGTCCATCGCCTGCTTTTCGATGTAGCGGTGCGCGTCCGCCTCGGTCATGCCGTACCGCGCGGAAAGCGCCGCCTTCGCGCGGCTGACCAGCCGCACTTCCTCCATTTTTTTCTCCAGCGCCTCGTTGCGTTCCCGCGCCGCGCGCAACCGTTCCCGCGTCGCGCAAAGCAGACGGAGCGCCTGGGAAACCGCGTGCGGGGAAGCGGGTTTCGCGAGCGTGAGGACGCCGAACCGCAAAAGCGACAGCGAAATTTCGTCGTACTGCTCCGCCTTGACGAACAGCAGCACCCCTGTTTCGCCGTCCGAAGAAACCGATTGGGCAAAGCGGTCGCCGAATTCGTCCGGCAGAGGGGCGTTGACGAGCAACAGGTCAAAGCGACGTCCGAGCAGCAAGCGCCGCGCCGCGCCGACGTCCGTCGCCGTCACGACCGTGACGAACGTTTCTTCCGGCAACAGCGCGCGCAGGGAACGATTGAATTTTTCCGACGCCGAAACCAGGAGAACGCTGTACACGCACTCCCGCGGCAGTCGCGGAATCGCCATTCCTCTCGCCTCCCCTTCCGACCGGTTTTCTTCAGCCGCAATACGCGCGGACGACCTCCTCCGGCAGGTGCGCGCGGATAAAGTCCGACTCCCGCGCGAGCGCGCGTGCGTCCGAAAGGTTGTACGGCAGGCGCCGGAGGGTACCGAGCAGGTCGGCGGGGGCGGTGCGCAGGTCGCGCTCGACCGCGTCCGGCAGGGAAAGCGACGCGGCGACCCCTTCCAATCCCGCCCGAATCAGCAGGGTGAAAACGAGGTAGGGGTTCGCCGTCGGGTCCGGCGAGCGCAATTCCGCCCAGCGTTCGCCGAACGACGGGACGCGCAGCAGTTGGCTACGGTTCCGGGGCGACCAGGTGATGTAGCGCGGGGCGCGGTGGTCGCCGAGGCGGGCGTAGGAAGTCTCCTCCGGGTTCAAAAAGGCGGTCATCTCGCAAGCGCGGCGCAAGACCCCGGCGGACGCGGCGGAAAGAGGGTCCTCCCCGTCGGCGCGGCGGGCGGAAAAGCGGACGTGGAACCCGTTCCCCGGCTGTCCCGCGAGGGGTTTGGGGGAAAAACTGGCGTACAGCCCGCTCCGGGACGCGACGGTCCGCACGACGGCGCGGAAGGTCGTCGCGTAGTCCGCCGCGGCGAGCGGGTCGGCGTGGCGGAAATCGATTTCGTTCTGTCCGGGACCCGCCTCGTGGTGGGAACTTTCCGGGGGAATTCCCATTCGTTCGAGCGTCAGGCAAATCTCCCGGCGGACGTTTTCGCCCTTGTCCTCCGGCGCGATGTCCATGTATCCGGCATGGTCGAACGGGCGGACCGTCGGTTCGCCGTTTTCGTCGGTTTCGAACAGGTAGAATTCCATACGGGAGCCGAACGTGAAGGTCACGCCGGACTTCTCCGCGTCGGATACCGCCTCCCGCAGCAGCGAACGCGTGTCCGCGTCCGAAACCGTCCCGTCCGCGCGGCGAAGCGCGCAGAACATACGCACGACCCGCCCGTGTTCCGGGCGCCACGGCAGGACCGAAATGGTCGACGGGTCCGGGCAGAGGAACAATTCCTCGCAGGATTCCCCGCCGAACCCCCGCACCGGGGACGGGTCAAACGGGATACCGCCCGCGAACGCGCGGGACAACTCGCCCGGCTGCACGGACAGGTTCTTCATCCGCCCGAACACGTCGCAAAACGCGAGCCGAATGAATTTCACGTCCTCCTCCCGGACGTATTGCAGGATTTCCTCCGCCGAAGTGTCCATATGGTTCTTCCTTTCGTTTCAGTTCGCCACATACATCTGGCGATAGGGGTTTTTGCTGTCCGGGGTGACGACCGTGTAGTCCGCGTCGAGCAGGGTTTCGAGCGAATACCCGAACGCCTCGCAAAAGGGGGTCAGATACGTCCGCAATTCCTGCTTTTCCGCGTCCGACGCGAGGTGGGTGTGGACCTGTTGCGGGAAACGGATCTGCTCACAGCGGGACCGTAGGAAGAGCTTGCCGCCGTGCATACCGGTGCAGGGGAAGTTACCGACGATGTCCTTTCCGTCGTCGTGCAGACCCAGCACGACGATGACGCCGCCCGCCTGGTATTCGCCTAAGAAACTGCCCGTGCGCCCGCCGATGACCATGACCGGCAATTTTTCCCGGTACGCCTTCATGTGAATCCCCGCGCGGTAGCCGGCGCTCCCGCGAACCAGAATCATGCCGCCGCGCATGGCGTATCCGGCGGCGTCGCCGATACTGCCGTTGACGACGATGCGCCCGGCGTTCATCGTGTCGCCGACCGCGTCCTGCGCGTTGCCCTCGGTGTAGATTTCCGCGCCGTTGAGGTACGCGCCGAGCGCGTTGCCCGGTATCCCGCGGACCGTCAGGCGAAAGTCCTCCCCGGCGCCCGCGGCGATGAACCGCTGTCCGAGACAGCCCCGAATCTCACAGACCCCGTCCGACTGCCGGACCGCCTCGTTGATTTCCCGGCAATCCAGCCCGTTTGCCTCTATGATTTTCAATTATACCACACCTCCGAAGAAATGTCCACGTTTTTCTTTGCCAAATGCAAGAAATGTCGGACTTTTTTTCAAAAGTTCAAAATCCAGTTCCGCGAGCGGTTGCTTTTTTCGAATCAGGGACGTGTAAATGCCCGCCCGTTCCACGTCGCCGATGAGGATAAACCCGGTCAGCACGCCGTCCTTCGTGAACAGGCGGCGGATTTTGCCGTCCCCGCGCTCCTCGTAGACCTCCCCGCCCTGCTCCGGCGTGCAGTAACTGCCGGCGGTCAGGGCATGCAGTCCGAAGAAACCGATAGCGTTCATCGGAATCGCGTCGGTCAGCTCGTCCGAGCCGCCCGCCATGTTCCGCCCCGCCGTGCGTCCCTGCGCGTAGGCGTTCGGCAGAATGGCGAGCACCCGCCGCGTCCCGCAAGAGCTGTCCAGCCCCTCGGCGCAATCCCCGGCGGCGTACACGTCCGGCAGGGTCGTCCGCATGCGCGTATCCACGGCGACGCCGCGCCCGGTTTCCCCGCCGGCGTCCTTCACGAGCGCGAGGTTCGCGCGCACGCCGACCGCCAATACCAGCACGTCGAACGACTCGGTCTTTCCGGACCGGAAGTGCGCGGTGTTTCCGTCGAACCGCTCCACGCTGTCCCCAAGCAGGAAACGCAAACCGTTCCTTTCGAGGTGGTCCTGCATGAGTTTCGCGCAATCCGCGTCGAGAATGCTCGAAAGCACCCGGTCCGCGAGGTCGCACACGGCGATGTCCGCGACGCGGTCCCGTAACCCCTCGGCGCACTTCAGCCCGATAAGCCCCGCGCCGATGATAAGCACCTTCGCGTCCGGCGTGAGGAAGGTTTCGAGCGTTTTCATGTCGTCGAGCGTCAGGAAGGTGCATTTCTTTTCGACGCCGTCCAGCCCCGTCATCGGCGGGACGAACGGACTCGACCCCGTGCAGACGCACAGCGCGTCATAGGGCAGGACTTCCCCGCCGGCGAGCGCGACGGTATGCCCCGCCGGGTCGAGCGAGAGCGCTTTTTCGCCGTATCGCACGGCACAGCCGTTGGTTTCGTAGAAATCCGCCGGGCGGTAGTTCATCCGTTCGGGGGACGCCTTGCCTTCGAGGCAGTAGGAAATCAGCGGGCGGCAGTAGACCGGATACGGCTCCGCCGAAATCACCGTGATGGGTCCGTCCGGGTCGACCGAACGAATCCCCTCGATACAGCCCGCCGCGGCGACGCCGTTGCCGACGATGACGTAACGCTTTTGCTTGCTCATTCGGCTTCCCCCCGTTCCTCATAGACGATAGCGCGGTTCGGACAGCCCTGCACGCAGGCGGGCGCGCCGAAACTGTTTTGCAAACACAACTCGCATTTCTGGACCACGCCGTCCCCGTTTTGCGACACCGCCCCGTACGGGCAGACCAGCACGCAGGTCAGACACCCGACGCACCGCTCGCCGTCGATACACACCGCGCCGTTCTTCACCGAAAGGGCGCCGGAGATACAACTTCGCACGCAAATCGGGTCCTCACAGTGGCG
Organism: uncultured Clostridia bacterium; assembly: GCA_947626805.1. Classification (GTDB taxonomy): domain Bacteria; phylum Bacillota; class Clostridia; order Oscillospirales; family CAG-382; genus Coliplasma. The sequence continues at coordinate 2,891 of CANQTR010000084.1, read as the reverse complement.
GCAGGACACCGCGTAGGAGATTTTTCCGTCCTCCTCGACGCGGATACGGGGGAAAATCGGCTTGTTTTTCAGCGCTTTCGCCATGTCCGAAACGCCGGAATTGGCGAACGCGCAATTGTACTCGCACAGGTGACAGCCGAGACACCAGTCCTCGTTCACATACACTCGTTTCATTGTCCCGCGTGGGAGACTCCAAGAATCTCCAGCTCCTTTCCGTTGAGTCCGACGCCGCGGAGCATCAGGCGGTTGCCCCGCAGGGTTTCGATGGAATTGATGCCCATTCCGCCCATGATTTCCATGATTTCGTGCCGCCACGCGGTCATCAGGTTGACCAAACGCTCGCTGCCGACGGCGGGATTGAGCCGTTTGACCAGTTCCGGGCGCTGGGTCGCAATCCCCCAGTTGCACTTGCCGGTCTGACAGGTACGGCAGAGGTGACAGCCGAGCGCGAGCAACGCCGCCGTCGCGATGTAGCAGGCGTCCGCGCCGAGTGCGACCGCTTTGACGACGTCCGCCGCGCTTCGGATACTGCCGCCGACGACCAAGGATACCTGGTCGCGAATCCCCTCGTCGCGCAAACGCTGGTCAACGCTTGCGAGCGCGAGTTCGATGGGAATACCGACGTTGTCGCGGATACGGGTCGGCGCCGCGCCGGTGCCGCCGCGGAAACCGTCGATGGCGATGATGTCCGCGCCGCTTCGGGCGATGCCGCTTGCGATGGCGGCGATGTTATGCACGGCGGCGACCTTGACGATGACCGGCTTGCGGTAGCAGGTCGCCTCCTTGAGCGAATAGACCAGTTGCCGAAGGTCCTCGATGGAGTAAATGTCGTGGTGCGGGGCGGGCGAAATCGCGTCGGACCCCTCCGGAATCATGCGGGTGCGGGAAACGTCGCCGACGATTTTCGCGCCGGGCAGGTGTCCGCCGATACCGGGTTTCGCGCCCTGCCCCATTTTGATTTCAATCGCGGCGCCCGCGTTCAGGTACGCCTCGTGCACGCCGAACCGCCCGGACGCGACCTGCACAATCGTGTTCGGTCCGTAGCGGTAGAAATCCTCGTGCAGACCGCCCTCGCCGGTGTTGTAGCAGATACCGAGTTCCGTCGCCGCCCGCGCGAGGCTCTCGTGGGCGTTGTAACTGATGGACCCGTAACTCATCGCCGAAAACAGGACCGGCATGGACAGCGTCAGTTGGGGCGGGAGGTCGGTTTTCAGCTTCCCGTTTTCGTCGCGGACGCAATCGGTCGGCTTTTTGCCGAGGAACACCCGCGTTTCCATCGGCTCGCGCAACGGGTCGATGGGCGGGTTCGTCACCTGCGAAGCGTTCAGCAGCAGTTTATCCCAATAGATTGGGAACGGTTTCGGATTGCCCATCGAGGACAGCAGAACGCCCCCGCTGGACGCCTGCTTATAGATTTCGCGAATCGTATCCGCCTGCCAATTGGCGTTTTCGCGAAAGACCTGCTCGTTTCGGACGATTTTCAGCGCGTGCGTCGGGCAGAGCGAAACGCACCGCTGACAATCCACGCACTTGCTTTCGTCACAGTGCATTTTCCCGTCGTCGGGGTCGTAGAAATGCACCTCGTTGGCGCACTGCCGCTCGCAAACGCGGCAGGCGATACAGCGGTCCGGGTTGCGAAGGACCTCAAATTCCGGGGTCAGGTATTCGATTCCCATCAGAACGCACCTTCTTTCACTTGCACGATGACCGGCTCCCCGCCCGCCGGCGCCCAGATATTCTCCGCCTCCGGCTCCATGGCGCGTATGGCGGCTTCCTCGCTTGCGATGTACACCTTTTCGCCCTTCTCGCCGACGACCATGCTGCGAAGTTTGAGCCGGTCGTTGAGCGCCATGAGCCCGCCGGTATAGCCGAGCACGATGGAGAACGGTCCGGTGATGAGCAGGCTGGAAAAGACCGTTCGGAGCCACGTCAGTTTTTCCCGCTCCTCCGGCTCCTTCCGCGCAATCGTGGTCCAGAACGGCGCGGCGACGACCGACGCCGTTTCCGACGCGGACAAGCCCTTTCTGCGCATCAGGTAGTCCGCGATGTAGGTGATGACCTCGGTGTCCGTCTGCAGGGTGCATTGGTAGCCGAACATCTCGATGAACCGCCGGTTCGCGTCGTAGGACGAGATTTCCCCGTTATGCACGACCGAGCGGTCGAGCAGGGTGAACGGGTGCGCCCCGCCCCACCAGCCGGGGGTGTTGGTCGGGTAGCGCCCGTGCGCCGTCCAGGAATACCCTTCGTATTCCTCCAGACGGTAGAACGTCCCGACGTCCTCCGGGAAGCCGACCGCCTTGAAGGTCCCCATATTCTTCCCGCTGGAAAAGACGTACGCGCCGTCGAGCGACGTGTTGATACGCATAACCGTGCGGACAACGAACTCCTCCTCGTCCAGTTGCAGGCGCGAAAGCAACGACTGCAGCGGGGCGACGAAGTATCGCTTGATGATGGGGACGTCCGTGATTGCGGGGATTTTGCGGATGGGAATATCCTCCGCCTGCACGACCTCGAACGACTCCCGCAACAGTTCCTCTCCCTGCCGACGGCTCTCGCGGTCCTGATAGAAAAGATGCAACGCGTACAGGTCGCGGTACTCCGGGTAAATGCCGTATCCCGCGAATCCGCCGCCCAGCCCGTTGGAGCGCTCGTGCATGGGTTTCATGCTTTCGATGACGGTCCTTCCCGACATGCGCGCGCCGTCCTTGGCAATCACGGCGGAAATGGCGCAACCGGACGGGATACGGACCTGTCCTTCCAATGGTTTCATAAGTGGTTTCCTTTCTGTCCTCTTCGGAAAAAAGCGTCCACGGGCGGGACGGGACTGCCGCTGCACTTCCCCGCCCTGCGCCGTGAACGCCGTTGCTCACGTTCCACAGTATAGCACGCGC
>CANQTR010000083.1 GCA_947626805.1 uncultured Clostridia bacterium | reverse complement strand
TCGCTGTACCGAAAATCCGGGCAAACCAGCCGCACTGTCTCCCCGACGGACAGCCCGAACCCCGTATGCCCCTCTCCGCTCTGCCGGTCGCAAAACAGCACGAGGCATTCTCCGGGCGCGAGCGTGCGGGCGGGCAAAGCGTAGCGGCGCAATTCCTCGCCGTCGGTCAAATGCCACCCGGTCGTATCCACCGGCTCGGCGGAACGGTTATAGACCTCGACCGCGTCGCAAAGCGCGCCGCCGACCGGCGTGCCGTCCCCCGCGAGCAACAGTTCGCTGATGACCAGCGGGGAATCCGCGTCGATACGGCTGTGCAGGAAGTCCGTTTCCCCCGTTTCGTCGTTGGGAAATCCGAGCGTGACCGGGCTTTCGACGTAAGCGCCGTCCACCAGCGAGAGCGAACGGTCGTCCGGCAGGCTCGGCACCTCGACCGCCACATACTTTCCGCTCGGCGCGGTCAGGTATAGCGTTTCCCCGGCGGACAGTCCGAACCCCGCGTGCGGCTGCCCCGACGAAGCCGTCGCTCCGCCGTCGCAAAACACGACGAGGTATCCGCCCGCCGAAAGCGTCACCGACGGCAGGGCGTAGCGGAAACGGTTCTCCTTTCGGTCGGACAGGTAGTACCCGCCCAGCGAAAGCGGCGCGTCCGTCCGGTTGTACAGTTCCACGACGTCGCAAAAAACGCCGTTTTCGTCCGGGAGCGAGCCCCGGTTGCCGACGAGCAGTTCGCTGACGGTCACGGACGGATTTTCGTCCGGTTCCCCTTGCGTAAACGCAAGACTGCCCTCTCTCGTGTTCGGAAAACCGGGGGAGGGGGTGTCGGAAAGCTCGTAGCCCGTGCCGTTCCAGAGCATGACCTGGTCCTCCAGCATGGAGACCGTCGTCACCTGTGCCGCGACGGAGCCGTCGCGGTTGCGCAGCGTAATCGTTTCCCCGCCCGACGCGGAAAGGGAAAAGCCCATGTTTTCCCGCCCGACGAAAAAGACCTTGTATTCCCCGCTCGCGAACGGCGTCGGACCGAACGGCTCGGAATTCTGCTTGCCGTCGGAGAGAGTGAACCCCTCCAGGTCGCAATCCTTCCCGCGATTGTAAATTTCAATATAATCGGCGTGTTTCCCGCCGTTATCCTCCACAATGGACGTGTTCTTCGCGCAAACCTCCGTGATGAGCAGGTCCACCTCTTCCGCTTCCCCCGGAACGACGTCCGCCACGGTACGGTACCGGTCGACCGCCAGCCCGACGGCGACGGCGGCGAGCAGGCTCACCGCGAGGAGCAGAATGATTTTCGTTTCGTGTTTTTTCCAGCCACGCACCCGCGACGCACCTTCCTTCCGCATTCCGCGCACGTTTCAAAAAATCCCAAAAAAAAGCACGGGTTCAAAGACGCTGTATTATAGCATATCCGTTCGGGAATTGCAACCGGTTTTCCCCGTTTCGCCGTAAAAAAATTGTAAAAAAAGGGACGACCGGACGCCTTGCGCGGCAGACCGGTCGTCTTTTTTTGCGGTTTTACGGTTCGACAGGCGCGACCCGCCCGTTGTCGTCGATGGAAATCCCCGGCAGGTAGCCGGCGATACGGTCGAGCACCTCGCGCCCCCGCGCGGTGCCGCGCTCGTAGGAAGTCTCGCAACCGGACTGCACGCCCGGCAGGAACCGAAAGGTTTCCCCGCCGTCCGGCGAAAGTTCCAGGCGGACCAGCCCGGTGTCGACGTCGTCGTAATCGTCAAACCAGAAATTGCCGAGGTTGTAGAAAATCGCCTTTCCCCGGTAAAACTCAATGCCCTGCAACTGGTGCGCGTGCGCGCCGACAATCAGGTCCGCGCCGGCGTCGATGTAGGCGCGGGCGGTGGTTTTCTGGACCGGTTCGAGCACGTCGGTGTGTTCGGTCCCCCAATGGACGAACAGCACGACGTAATCGCTGCACGCCTTCGCCTCCGCGAGGACCTGTTCGAGCCGTTCCGGGTCGTAACAGCGGAACACGCCGGGGGAATCCGTCCCCGCCTCCGGGGTCATGATGTTCTTTTCCGCACGCGTCGCGGAAACGAACGCGATTTTTCGCCCGTTGACGAGGTAGTAGAACGGTCGTTGCGCCTCCTCGGCGTTCCGCCCGCCGCCCGCGTAATCCACGCCGTTCGCCCGCAGGGAATCCAGGGTGTCGAGAAACGCGTCCCGCCCGAAATCGAACGCGTGGTTGTTCGCGAGCGTGACGAAATCCACCCCCAGTTCGCCGTAGAGCGCCGTGTGCGACGGGTCCGCCCGGAAGGTGTACATCTTGCCGGAGAGCGGCGCGCCCCGGTCGGAGATGGTGAACTCGTTGTTGAGCACGGCGATGTCCGCCGCGCGCATTTCGTCCGCCCAGCGCGGGTCAATACAGTCGAACAGCCCGTTTTCCGTGGTTTTCAGGTGTTGCATGACGACGTAGTTATCCGCAAAGCAGATGTCCCCGCCGAAGGTCATGACGGTGGTTTTACGCACCCCGCGCTTTCCCGTGCTGAGCAGACGGACGTTGTCCGCTTTCGTCGGTTCCCCGCGGTAAAGTGAACGAAGAACGTGCAGGGAATTCCCGGTCAGCTCGTCCCACACGCCGTCCGTATAGGACGCCTTTTCCGCCAGTTCGTCCAGCACGACCGCGCCGTAGGTTTTCCCGACGTATTGCAGGAACGCGCGGTCCACGTCCGGCGGCAGTTCCGCCCCCAGCGCCTCCAGCACCGCGTCCGCCCGCTTTGCAAGCGTCCGGTTCGCGGCGCGCGGGATAGGCAGCCCCCGCAAACAGAGCAGCAACGCAAACAGCAGCGCAAGCAGCGAAATCCCACGCAATTTGACGGTTTTCAAGCCGTTTTCCCCTTTCTTTCGCGGATTTTTTCCGCCGGTTTGACCCGCAGCGCGCGCGTCGCGTTCAGAACGGCGAGCACCAGCACGCCCACGTCGGCGAACGCCGCGAGCGTCATGTTGCTGTCGCGCCCGACAGCCGTCATGACGACCTCCGCGGCAAGCACGCCGATTTTAATGGCAAGCGAGAACACCACGTTCTCCCGCACGATTCGCAGCGTCCGGCGGGACGCGCGAATCGCGGTCGCGACCTTCGACGGTCTGTCGTCCATCAGCACGACGTCCGCCGCCTCGATAGCCGCGTCCGAGCCGAGCGCCCCCATCGCGATACCGACGTCCGCGCGGGACAGCACGGGCGCGTCGTTGATACCGTCGCCGACGAACGCGAGCGAAGAGGACGCGGGCTTGCGCCGCAACAGCTCCTCCACGCGGGCGACCTTATCCGCCGGCAGCAGGTCGCAATGCACCTCGTCGACGCCGAGGCGGGCGGCGACTTCCTCCCCGACCGTCGCATGGTCGCCGGTCAGCAGGACGGTTTTGCGCGGACGCAGCAGGCGAATCGTGTCCGCCGCGTCCGGCTTGAGTTCGTCGCAAATCTCGACGTGCCCGGCATATACGCCCTCCACCGCGACGTGCACCAGCGTGCCGCGGTGCTGCCCGTGACAGCAAGGCGTCCGCGTGACGGACTGCTCCTCCATGAGCCGTTCGTTGCCGACCAGCACCCGTTTGCCGTCGATGACCGCGCAAACGCCCCGCCCGGCGAGCTCCTCGACGGAGGACACCCGCGTGCGGTCGATTTCCTTCTTGTACGCCTGCTTGAGCGAGAGGGAAATCGGGTGGTCGGAGTAACATTCCGCCGTCGCGGCGAGGGAAAGCAGGTCCTGCTCGGACATATGGTCCGGGTGGACGACCGTGACCGTGAACCGACCGCTCGTCAGCGTGCCGGTCTTGTCGAACACGACCGTCTGCACCTTAGCGAGTTCCTCCAGCCAGTTCGCGCCCTTGACCAGAATTCCCTTGCGCGCCGCCCCGCCGATGCCCGCGAAAAAGGTCAGCGGCACCGAAATCACCAGCGCGCACGGGCAGGAAACCACAAGGCAGGTCAGCGCGAGCCGCACCCACGTCGACCAATCCCCCAGGAACAGCGGCGGCACCACCGCCAGCAGGACCGCGAGCACCACCACAGCCGGGGTGTAATACCGCGCGAACCGCGTGATGAACCCCTCGCTCTTCGCCTTCGCGGAGGAGGCGTTCTCCACCAGGTCCAGAATCCGCGCGACCGTCGATTCGCCGTACGGTTTCGTCACGCGCGCCCGGAGCGCGCCGTTCATGTTGACACAGCCGGAAATCAATTCGTCCCCCGCCGTGACCGGACGCGGCAGGGATTCCCCGGTCAGCGTAGCCGTGTCGAGGTTGCTGTTCCCCTCGACCACGACGCCGTCGAGCGGGATCTTCTCGCCCGGCTTGACGAGAATGATTTCCCCGACCCGCACGTCGCCCGGCTCTATCCTTTGCAGTTCGCCGTCCCGCTCCACGTTCGCGTAATCCGGGCGAATGTCCATCAAATCGCTGACCGAGCGGCGGCTCTTGCCGACGGCGACGCCCTGCAAAAGCTCGCCGATCTGGAAGAGGAGCATGACCTCGACCGCTTCCGGGTACTCCTGCACGGCAATCGCGCCCACCGTCGCGAGGCACATCAGGAAATTCTCGTCGAACACCTGTCCGTGGCAGATATTCCGCACCGCCTTGCGCAGCACGTCATACCCGACAATCAGGTACGGGACCACATGGACCGGAAGCGCGATATACCACGGCCACGATTCGCTGACGCCGGTGATTTCCAGCACCAGCAGCGGCAGGAATATCCCCCCCGCGACGAGGATGCGAAGCAGCATCTTTCGCTGTTTTTTGCTCATTGTTTTCATGGGGACACCCCTTTCCGCGGACCGTTACTTCAGCAGAATCGTGCAGTCCGGCTCGACCGCTTTGCAGACTTTGACGACTTCCTTGAGGATTTCTTCAAAACGGCCGTCGTCAGCCTCCAGCGTCAGTTTTTGCGCGATATAACTGACCGTCGCGTCCTTCACGCCGTCGATTTTGCGGATAGCCGCCTCCATCTTCGCCGCGCAATTGGCGCAATCGAGGTCTTCGAGTTCAAACGTTTTTTTCATGTTCATGCCTTCCTTTCCTGTTCAACGGGTTTCTTCCAGGACGTGTTCCAGCCCGGTACGAATCAAACTTCGGACGTGCTCGTCGGCGAGGGAGTAGACGACGGTCTTTCCTTCCCGGCGGGAGCGAATCAGCCGCCCCTGCCGCAAAATCCGCAATTGGTGGGAAACCGCGGAGTCCGTCATCGAGAGGATACGCGCGATGTCGTAGACGCAAAGCTCCTCGCGGCAGAGCAGCGCCAGAATGCCCAGCCGGGTCCCGTCGCCGAACAACTTGTAAAGTTCCGCCAGCGCAATCATGGTCGGACCGTCCGGCAGCGCCTCCCGCGCCGTTTTCGCCTGTTCGCCGTCGATTCGCAGATAGCCTGCTCCCTCCATCGTGTGCCTCCTTAAAAACCTCGTCAATTGAGCAATTGTGCATTTGTTTTACTGTATCTTACCACAGCATATGCCGTTTGTCAAGAGGTTGTGCAAAAAATTTTTCGATTTTTTCGATATGCCTCGCTCTTCGGCGATTTCTGTGGCGCAATCACGCGTTCCGCACGTCCGACGGAAAAAGGGAGAGGCGAACCTCCCCCTTTTCGGTCGTTATAAGCGGATTCCGTCAGCGGGCAGCCGAAATAATGGTCGTGAAGTCCGGCGCTTTGAGCGCGGCGCCGCCAATCAGACCGCCGTCCACGTTGACCTTGCCCAGCAGTTCCGCGCAATTCTTCGCGTTCATGGAACCGCCGTACTGAATCGTCGTCGCTTCCGCGAGCGCGGGACCGTACAGTTGCGCGAGGGTCGCGCGAATCCCGCCGCAAACCTCGTCCGCCTCGTCCGCCGTCGCGTTTTTGCCGGTGCCGATAGCCCAGACCGGCTCGTACGCGATGATGACGTTTTCCATCTGCTCGGCGGTCACGCCCGCCAGGTCGATTTTGACCTGCATGGAGATGATTTCCGACGTGATGCCCTGCTCGCGCTGTTCCAGCAGTTCGCCGACGCACAGAATCACCTTCAACCCGGCCTCCAGCGCGGCTTTGACGCGGCGATTGACGGTCAAATCCGTTTCGCCGAAGTACTGACGCCGCTCGGAATGTCCGATAATGACGTATTCCACGCCGCACGCGACCAGCATATCCGCCGAAATCTCGCCGGTATACGCGCCGCTCTTTTCCCAGTGGCAGTTCTCCGCGCCGATTTTCAGGAACGTGCCCTTCGCCGCCTTCACCGCCGCGTCGATATCCACATACGGGACGCACGCGACGACGGTGCAGCCGCTGTTGTCCGCGCCTTCGTTCGCTTGCAGAATCGCGGTAATCAGTTCGGTCGCCTCGGCGGGCGTCTTGTTCATTTTCCAGTTGCCGGCGATGACCGCCTTGCGTGTCTCTTTCTTCATGGGAAGTCCTTCTTTCCTTCTTATTTATCCGTCATCGCGGCGATGCCGGGCAGTTCGATGCCCTCAAGGTACTCCAGCGAGGCGCCGCCGCCGGTGGAGATGTGCGTCATTTTAGCGCCGAAACCGAGCGAGTTGACCGCCGCCGCCGAATCGCCGCCGCCGATGATGGTCGTCGCGTCAGCCTCCGCCATCGCCTTCGCAATCGCAATCGTGCCTTCCGCGAGAATCGGGTTTTCGAACACGCCCATCGGTCCGTTCCAGACCACGGTCTTTGCGTTCGAAATCTCCTTCGCGAACAGTTCGCGGGTCTTCGGACCGATGTCCAGCCCCATCATGTCGGACGGAATCGCGTCGGACGCGACCGTGACCGTTTCGATTTGCGCGTCAATCGGGTTCGGGAACGCGGAAGCGCAAACCGTGTCGACCGGGAGCAGCAGTTTGACCCCGTTCGCCTTGGCTTTTTCCAGCATTTCGCGGCAGTAGTCCAGTTTTTCGTCGTCGACCAGCGACGTGCCGATGGAATGACCTTGCGCCTTGAGGAAGGTGTACGCCATGCCGCCGCCGATGATGAGCGTGTCCGCCTTGGTCAGCAGGTTCGAAATGACGTTGAGCTTGTCCGCGACCTTCGCGCCGCCGAGGATACAGACGAACGGGCGGACCGGATTATTGACCGCGTCGCCGAGGAATTTGACTTCCTTCGCCATCAGGTACCCGTTCGCGGACTCCTTCACGAAGGACGCCACGCCGACCGTCGAGCAATGCGCGCGGTGCGCCGCGCCGAACGCGTCGTTGACGAACAGGTCCGCGAGGGACGCGAGTTCCTTCGAGAAG
>CANQTR010000082.1 GCA_947626805.1 uncultured Clostridia bacterium | reverse complement strand
TGGCGCGGAAGGAGAGATTTGAACTCTCGCGCCGGTTACCCGACCTACACCCTTAGCAGGGGCGCCTCTTCACCACTTGAGTACTTCCGCACGGTGAATTGATTTTTTCGATTCCGTTTTGACTGCTCCACAGGAAAAACTGGCGGAGGGAAAGGGATTCGAACCCTTGTGGGTTGCCCCAAACGGTTTTCAAGACCGCCTCGTTATGACCACTTCGATATCCCTCCGTACCTCGGCGGGCGCGGCGGCGCGACTTCCCGCATACCGAACAGTCGGTAGTATTTACCTTACCACAATCTTTCCCGTTTGTCAAGAGGAAAATGAGATTTTCTCCGTTTCCGGTGAAAAAATGTTCTTCCCCTCTTGCAATCCGAACGAATTTATGGTATACTGTTATGAACAAATCTGACGATGGGGGTGTATATGGGTCGATGGATTCTTTTTCCGAACTGAAAGCCTTTCTCCTGGAAGAACTCCGCAAGGATTGCCCGCCGACGAGCATTACCCTCTGGTTTGAACCGATGCAAATTTTGCGCATCACCGGGACGGAAATCACGCTGCAATTCCCGGATTCCCGCCTGCCGTTCGTAGAGACCCATTACGCCGACCTCTTGCGGGACACCGTCGAAAAAATCGTCGGCGCGCGCATGGACTTGCGGTTCGTCCCCGAATCCGCACAGCAGGAATCCCCGGAAACGGAATCTTCCGCGCCCGCGGAAGCGGAAGCGGAACCGGTCGTACAAAAATCCAACGCGTTCACCGAGCGTTTCAGCCCGGCGTACACATTTGAATCGTTCATTGTCGGCAAATCCAACGAACTCGCGCAAATGGCTGCGCTCGCGGTCGCGGAGACCCCGTTCACCCTGCACAACCCGCTCTACCTGTACGGGCAAAGCGGGCTGGGGAAAACGCACCTGCTTTTCGCCATCATCAACCGGTTGCAGCAGACCCACCCGGAATACCGCATTCTTTATGTGACCGGCGAGGAATTCACCAACGAACTGACCGAGGCGCTCGCACAGAAATCCCCGGTGGCGTTTCGCGAAAAGTACCGCAATCTCGACGTCCTGCTGGTGGACGATATCCAGTTCATTTCCGGGAAAATGGCGATTCAGCAGGAATTCTTCCACACGTTCGAGGCGCTGTTCCAGAAACGAAAGCAGCTCATCATCACGTCCGACGTTTCGCCGGACCGCATCAACAAACTGGAGGACCGCTTGCAAAGCCGTTTCTCCATGGGGCTTGTCGCGGACATTCAGCCGCCGGACCTCGAACTCCGCACGGCGATTTGCCGCCGCAAGGCGCTGGATTACCAGTTCGATTTGGGGTACGACGTCCTGACCTATCTCGCCGAACACATCACCAAAAACATCCGCCTCATCGACGGCGCCATCAAAAAATTGCGGGCGTACTGCCTGCTCAACGGCGGAAAATGTACGGTTTCGACGGCGGAACGGGTCCTGCAGGAATTTTTGCGCTCCAAAGAGGACGAGGACAACCTCGTCGAAAAGATTTTCGACTACACCTGCAGGAAATTCGTGGTCTCCAAGGAGGACCTCGTCGGACCGCGCCGGACCGCGAACATCGCGTTCGCCCGGCATTTCGCCATTTACCTCGTGCGGAAAAAAACCTCCCTGACCATCAAGCAAATCGCCGAACTGTTCAACCGCAAGGACCACACCAGCGTCCTCAACTCCATCAACGTCATCGAGCGGCGTATCCGCACGGATTCGATTTTCGCGCGGGACCTCGCCATCGTGCTGGACGAGTTGACAATTTAAAGAAAAGTTTCGTTCATTCTTTTTTCGAGTTTTCCTTTGTTTTTTCGACGGAACGGACGGGCGAACGCCGTTTTCGGTTCGCCGGAGGGTTTTGACGGGGATGTGGACAAAAACGGGAAACCTGTGGAAAACTTCCCGGCTTTTCCCGCGACTTGCTTTCGGGTTGTCCACACGGAAAACAAGGCGCGGCAAGGGTTTTTTCGGGTTTTCCACAAAATCCGCCCGCCTACTACTACGACTACTACTTCCATATACCTAAAGGTATTCTTCGTGCGGTACGCGCGCGCGACGCGATTTTGAATTGAAACTGTGAAACCAAAGAACGCAAACAGGAAAGGAAGAAAATTGGAATCATGGGAATCTCCTTTTTATCCGACAAAAAGACACTGATGGACCTAATCCAGCCGGCGCTGTCCGCCGCGTCGTCGAAAAGCACCCTTCCCGCGCTGGAGGGACTGCTGTTTCAGTTGGAGGACAACGAACTGACCGTTTGCGGGTACGATTTGGAAAAAGGGGTCAAGACCAAAGGAAAGGTCATTCCCAAAGAACCCGGCGCGGTCATTCTCAAGGCACAAAAGATTGCCGCCCTGATTCGAATGCTGCCGGATTGCGACATCACGTTCGAGGCGAACGACCGCAACACGGTGCGGATTTATGCCGGGCTCAACGATTTCACCCTGCACGGGCTGACGGCGGAGGCGTTTCCGAGCATTCCGGACCTCGGCGGGGAGAACGCGTTCTGCATCAGTCAGAGCCTGATGAAAGAAATCATCAATTCGACCTGTTTCGCGGTTTCACAGGACGATATTCGCCCGATTCTGACCGGCGAATTCTTCCGGGTGGAGAACCGTTCCATCACCGCCGTCGCGCTGGACAACCGCCGCCTGGCGATGCGGGAGGAGAAGGAATGCGTGTTCGACAACGAAACGTCGTTCAGTTTTGTGGTTCCGGGAAAGTCGTTGCAGGAACTGAGCCGGCTGTTGCGGGACACGGACGATATGCTGCGGGTGGAATTCACGGCGAAATACGTCATTTTCAAACTCGACGATATCGTTCTGTTTTCCCGCCTGCTGGAAGGGGAATATCTGGATTACAAGCGGGTCATTTCGACCCAGAATAAGATTTTCGTCAAGGTCGACCGGCAGGAATTCGAGGAAGCCGTCGCGCGCGCGTCGCTGATGGTCGACGACCGCGGAAACAAGACGATAAACTGCCTGAGTTGTCAGTTCGCGGGGGACACCCTGGAAGTCGCGGGCGCCGCGCATGACGGAAAAGGCAGTGTGAGCCTGAAAATCGAAAAGGAAGGCGAGGACCTGAAAATCGGGTTCCAGCACCGGTTCCTGCTCGACGCATTGCGGGCGGCGAAGGACGAAAAAGTGTCGCTCGCGCTTTCCAGCGCGCTCGGTCCGATGTTCATCAGCCCGGTCGAACCGTCCGCGACGGGGACGTATCTGTATCTCGTCATGGCGTTCAAACTGCCGCGGGAATAAGCGCGAAAACGGTATGCGAATCGAGGAGCTGAGTCTCCGGCAGTTCAAGAATGCGGCGACGGAAACACTGCCGTTCGCGGACGGGGTGAACGTCATTTGCGGGGAAAACGCCGCGGGAAAGACCAATCTGCTCGAAGCGATGTTCTTTTTCGCCGCCGGGAAGTCCTTTCGGGGCTGTAAGGACCGGGAATTGATTCGGTTCGGCGCGGAGGACGCGCGGGTGGAATTGAAGTTCCTTCGCGGGGCGGACGACCGGTTGGAATCCCGCATGAGCGTGTGGCTGCGCAAGTCGCAAAAGCGGCAAATCTCGGTGGAGGGACAGCCGGTCCGCCGGTTGGCGGAGTATCTCGGACTGTTTCGGGCGGTCATTTTTACGCCGGACCACCTGCATTTGGTGAAAGGCGCCCCGGAGTGCCGGCGGCGGTTCCTCGATTTGGCGATTTGTCAGTCGTTTCCGCGGTACGCCGCGTCCGCGCAAGAGTACGGGCGGCTTTTACAGCAGAAAAACGCGTTGCTGCACAACGAATCGCCGGACAGGAAACTGCTGGAAGTCTATCATGAACGAATGGCGGTCGCCGCCGCCGTGATAACGCTCAACCGGTTCCGCTATCTCGAAACGCTCGCGAAGGAAGCGCAAGCGGTACAGCGGGAGATGTCCGGCGGGAAGGAACTGCTGGAATTGCGGTACTTTTCGCAAGTCGCGCCGAAAGAGGAGCGAACAGCGGAGGAATTGCGGGACGCGTATTTCGCGCTGTTTCAGACCCGTCTGGACGCCGAACTGAAACGCGGAACGACGCTGTTCGGTCCGCAAAAGGACGATTTCGCGGTGTATATCGACCGCAAAAACGCCCGAACGTTCGGTTCGCAAGGGCAGCAGCGGTCGGCGGTGCTGGCGCTGAAACTGGCGGAAGGGGAGTTATCCCGCCGCCTGACCGGGGAATACCCGGTGTTCCTGCTCGACGACATTCTTTCGGAACTCGACGCCGGACGGCGGGGGTATATCCTCTCGCACCTCGCGGGGCGGCAGGTGATTCTGACCGGGTGCGAGCCGGAATTGCCGGAGGCGGGGGTTTCCAACCGCATTCTGGTCCGAAACGGGGAGGCGACGGTGCTGTGAGGGACGAAAAAAGGAAAGGACCCGAAAAACTGTTCCTGCAATTGGAAGGCGGGGAATCCGTCGTCGGCGAGGACGTTATCGGGGTGTTTGATATGGACGAAGCGACGGTCGGGGAGGCGACGCGGGTGTTCCTGCGGGAGGCGCAAAAGCGGCTTTGCGTGGTGAGCCTTGCGTCCGACCTGCCGCGGAGCATGGTCGTCGTGCGGGAGGCGTACGGGAGCCGGGTCTACGTCAGCGGGCTGTCCCCGCAAAGCATCGTCCGGCACCGGTTGTAATGCCCGCGGGACAAGGAAAGGAAGAAAACGCAATGAGTTTGGAAAACGAAATCGAACGAATCACGGAGGCGGAAGGCTCCTACGACGACAGCCAAATCCAGGTGCTCGAAGGGCTTGAAGCGGTCCGGAAACGTCCGGGAATGTATATCGGGACGACGTCCTCGAAGGGATTGCACCACTTGATTTACGAAATCGTGGACAATTCCATCGACGAGGCGTTGGCGGGATATTGCAAGAACATTCTGGTGGTATTGGCGAAGGACGGCTCGGTCGTCGTCAAGGACGACGGGCGCGGTGTCCCGTCGGGCATCAACCCGAAGCTCGGGATCCCGACGCTGGAGGTCATCTTCACGGTCCTGCACGCCGGCGGCAAATTCGGCGGCGGCGGATACCGTATCGCGGGCGGTCTGCACGGGGTCGGCGCGTCGGTCGTCAACGCCCTATCGACGCGGGTGAACGTCTGGAACCACGCGGACGGAAAGGAATTCTTCATCGCGTTCGAGCGGGGCAAGACGGTCGAGCCGTTCCGCATGGTCGGGGATACCGAAAAGCACGGGCTGACCGTGCAATTCTGGCCGGACGGCGGTATTTTCGAAACGACGACGTTCGAATACGACGTCGTGCGGACCCGTTTGCGGGAGCAGGCGTTCCTGAACGCGGGCGTCAGTATCAGTTTGCGGGACGAACGGGGAGAGGAACCGGTCGAAGAGGTTTTCTGCTATGAAGGCGGCATCCGGTCGTTCGTCGAATATTTAAACGAGCAAAAGGGCTGTTCGGTCCTGCACGCGGACGTCATTTACGTTTCCGGCGCCAAAGGGACGTCGGTGGCGGAGGTGGCGATGCAGTATAACGACACTTACACAAGCCTTATCCTCTCGTTCGCCAACAATATGCACACCATCGACGGCGGAACGCATGAATCGGGGTTCCGCGCCGCTCTGGCGAAAGTGCTCAACGAGTACGGCAAAAAGTACGGTATTCTCAAGGGCGAGGAAAAGTTGAGCGCGGAGGACGTGCTGGAGGGTTTGACGGCGGTGGTTTCCGTCAAACTGGAGGACGCCCAGTTCGAGTCCCAGACCAAGGCGAAACTGGGGAACAGCGAGATTCGCTCGCTCGTGGCGAACATGCTCTCGGAAAAACTCGAAACCTACCTGGAGGAAAACCCCGCGACGGCGCGGACCATCGTCGAAAAGTCGATTGCGGCGGCGAGAGCGCGGGAAGCCGCTAAGCGGGCGCGGGAACTGACCCGCCGCAAGGGGCTTTTGGAATCCTCGTCGCTCCCGCATAAACTCGCGGACTGCAACGAGCGGCGCATGGAATACACCGAACTGTACCTCGTCGAGGGGGATTCGGCGGGCGGTACGGCTAAGGACGGGCGGGACAGCCAATTCCAGGCGATTCTGCCGTTGCGCGGAAAAATCCTCAACGTCGAAAAATCCCATGTCGACCGCATTTACTCCTCGGATTCCATTACCCCGCTGATTCAGGCGCTCGGTTGCGGGATTGGGTCGGAATTCGACCTGACCAAATTGCGCTACGGAAAAATCATCATCATGGCGGATGCCGACGTCGACGGCGCGCACATTCGTACCCTGCTGTTGACCTTCTTCTTCCGGCATATGAAACCGCTCATCGAGGAAGGGCATATCTTCGCGGCTGTCCCGCCGCTGTATAAGGTTTCCCGCGGGAAGGCGGAACGGTACGCGTATTCGGACGAGGAAAAGGACCTGTACGTCGAGGAACTGGGCGGGAACCCCCGCGTCGAGCGCTACAAGGGCTTGGGCGAGATGGACAAGGACCAGCTCTGGGAAACCACGATGGACCCGGAGAAGCGTATTCTCAAGCGTATCACCATCGAGGACGCCCTCCGCGCGGACGCGCTTTTCTCCGTGCTGATGGGGGATAAGGTAGAGCCGCGCCGGGCGTTCATCGAGCAGAACGCCAAGTACGTTGTAAACCTGGACATCTGAAATTTGCCGTCGCGCGACACCGAAAAACGGGGAACGCGAGAGGAAAAGGCAGGCTCGGTGTGGCCGCGCCGGGCCTTCATTGAGCAGAACGCGAAATACGTTGTAAACCTGGACATCTGAAACTTGCCGTCGCGCGACACCGAAAAAACGGGGAACGCGAGAGGAAAAGGCAGGCTCGGTGTGGCCGCGCCGGGCGTTTATTGAGCAGAACGCGAAATACGTAGTGAACTTGGACGTATAAGCTGGGGGATAGGCCGGGCAAAGACCCAAACCGCAAGGAAAGGACAGCATCATGTCGGAACAGGAATTTGATTACAGCTCCCACGTGGAGCAAACCATACGGGATATCCGTATCGAGGACGAAATCAAGACCGCGTACATCGATTACGCGATGTCGGTCATCGTTTCCCGCGCACTGCCGGACGTCCGGGACGGGTTGAAACCGGTGCACCGCCGCGTGCTTTACGCGATGTACGAGGACGGGCTGACGCACGACAAGCCGTTCCGCAAGTCCGCGACGACGGTCGGCGACGTGCTCGGTCGGTACCACCCGCACGGAGACACGGCGGTTTACTACACGATGGTGCGTATGGCGCAAGACTTTTCGCTGCGCTACCCGCTCATCGACGGGCACGGCAACTACGGCAACATCGACGGCGACCCGCCCGCCGCGTACCGTTACACGGAAGCGCGCATGGCGCGTATCGCGGACGAAATGCTCGCCGACATCGACAAGGACGTCGTCAATTTCGACCCGAACTTCGACAACACCCGCACCGAGCCGCAAGTCCTGCCGTCCCGGTTCCCGAACCTGCTGGTCAA
>CANQTR010000081.1 GCA_947626805.1 uncultured Clostridia bacterium | reverse complement strand
GACCTGTCGTTTTCGACCAAGCCCAGCAACTACGGGTTGACCGTCTACGGCATTTCCGACGGCGGCACGCGCTACGAACTGGACAACATCACCTCCTTCGCCGGATTGCAGTTCACGCAGGACACCCTGCTTGAGGTGGAAATCAACGCGAGTTGGAGTCAGGCGAGCAACGCCGAGCGCTACGGCGACGCGAACTACCGTTTCCGGGTGCTCTACGACGTTCCGGCGCAAGTCGAGGCGGTCGGCGCGGCGGAGAACGGCGAAAAGTCGGTCGTCGCGGGCGGATATGTGCTGTTGAAAGCGCTCTACACGAACCAGAACGAGGACCTCTCGCTCGAAACGGACCTGCCCGTCGAGCCCGCGGAATTCCGTTACGACAGCGCGGCGAGAAGCAGTTACGCCGCCCTGCCCATCCCGGCGGACACCGAACCGGGCGCCTATACGGTCACCGTGACCTCCGGCGAGACCCGCCGCACCGTCAACGTCCGCGTGACGGCAGCCCCCGAACCGCAAACCCGCACCTATACGATTTCCGACGCGGACTATACCGCCTACCTCGCCCCGTCGGAACTCGAAACGCTCGCCGGGACCCTCCGGCAGCTCCGGCTCGCGTCGGACGGCACGCCGCACCTGAGCGCCGACCTCGCATTCGGTTCGCCGGTCAGCGGGGAAGTCGACCTCGCGTTCGGCAGTACGGTCGTTCTCGGCAACAGCGCGGTCGAGGGGACCGGCATGAAGACCCTTGAGGGCAACCTCTACAAATCCCCGGTCGGGGCGGACGTCCGCGCCGTGCAGAGCGGTGTGTGCGTGTTTTCGGGCGCGCTCGGCGCGTTCGGAAACACCGTCGTTATCGACCACGGTTGCGGAATATTCAGTTATTACTACCACCTCGAAACCAGCAATGTCTCGGTCGGCATGGAAGTGACCCGTTCGGCGACCGTCGGTACGGTCGGCAAGAGCGGCTACACCGGGACCGGGGAGGCTTGCCTGCACTTCGCGCTTTCCGTGGGGGATACCTATGTCCGCCCGTAATGCGTCCGGCGAATTTGCCGGAAAGGTCGCGGTCGTGACCGGCGGAGCGCGCGGCATCGGCAAGTGCATTTGCGCGCAATTCGCGTCGCAGGGCGCGTCGGTTTGCGTCATCGACCTGCTGGAAAACCCGTACTTTCAAGGCGACCTCGCCGACCGCGAAACGCTCGAACGGTTCGCCCGTCGGGTAATCGACGACTACGGAAGGGTGGATTTTCTCGTCAACAACGCCGCCCCGCGGAACCGCGGTCTGCCGGACGGCGGATACGACGACTTCGCGAACGCGCTCGCCGTCGGCGTGACCGCGCCGTACTACCTGACGAAGCTGTTCCTCCCGTATTTCGCGCCCGGCGCGTGCGTCGTCAACATTTCCTCCAGCCGCGACCGCATGAGTCAGCCCGGCACGGAGAGTTACACGGCGGCGAAAGGCGGTATCAGCGCCCTGACCCACGCCATGGCGGTCAGCCTTGCCGGGAAGGTCCGCGTGAATTCGATTTCCCCCGGCTGGATCGATACGACCGGCGAAACGTTTGCCGGTGCGGACGCGTCACAGCACCCGGCGGGTCGCGTGGGGAAACCGTCGGACGTCGCGAACCTCGTGCTTTACCTTTGTTCGGAGAAAGCGTCGTTCCTCACCGGGGAAAATATCTGTGTCGATGGCGGCATGACGAAACTGATGATTTATCACAACGATTTCGGCTGGAAACTGGAAAGCGAATCATAACCGTTCGGAGGGATTTGTATGTACGTTCTTTTGGTCAACGGAAGTCCGCGCGCAAACGGCAATACGGCGCTTGCGCTGCGGGAAATGGAAACCGTCCTGCACGCGGAGGGAATCGAAACGGAACTGACGCAAGTCGGGCACCTGCCTATCCGCGGGTGTATCGGTTGCGGCGGGTGCGGGAAAACCGGCAAGTGCGTGTTCGACGACGCCGTCAACGAATTTGCGCCGAAGTTCGCCGCTTGCGACGGGCTTATCGTCGGCAGCCCGGTGTACTATGCGTCCGCGAATTCGACGCTGACGGCGTTCCTCGACCGCCTGTTTTACAGTTGCCACGCGGATAAGACCATGAAGGTCGGCGCGTGCGTGGTCGCCGCCCGGCGGGGCGGGCTTTCCGCGACGTTCGACCAGCTCAACAAGTATTTCACCATCAGCGGCATGCCCGTCGCGTCCGGTCAGTACTGGAACAGCGTGCACGGGCAGAAACCCGGCGAGGCGGCGCAGGACGCGGAAGGACTGCAATCGGTCCGCACGCTCGCGCGGAATTTCGCGTTCCTCGTCAAGAGTATCGCCCTCGGAAAGCAAGCCTACGGACTGCCGGAAAAGGAAGTCCGGCAGAGCACGAATTTTATTCGATAAAAGAAAGGAATGTGTCAACCTATGCGTAAGAATTTCGGTCCGAAACCCTACACCTACCCTCAGCCGGTATTCATCGTCGCGACCTACGACGAAAACGGCGAACCGGACGCAATGAACGCCGCGTGGGGCGGCATCAGCGACGATACGCAAATTTCCCTTTGCCTGAGCGCCGGGCATAAGACCGTGCGGAACCTCCGCGCGCGCGGGGCGTTCACGGTCAGCATGGCGGACGCGAAACACGTCGTCGAATGCGACTATCTCGGCGTCGTTTCGGCGAACGACGAGCCGAAAAAACTGGAAATTGCGGGGTTCCACGCCGTCAAAAGCGATTTCGTGGACGCGCCGTTGCTGGAGGAATTGCCGATGGCGCTGGAGTGCCGCGTCGTCGGTTATGACCCGGCGACCTGCCGTCTGGTCGGCGAAATCGTCAACGTGTCCGCCGACGGCTCCGTTCTCGACGACGCGGGCAAAATCGACCCGGAAAAGCTGGACCCCATCACGTTCGACCCGGTGCACAACACCTACCGCCGTTTGGGCGACGTCGTCGGCAACGCTTTCCGCGACGGGCTCTCGCTGAAAAATAAAAGCGTTTGACAAGGTGACGGATGGCAAACATAGGGAAATTGACCGAGGTCAATGTTCGCGAGTTATATTCATAGTAGTGTTTGAAGGGAGAACCTAACATGATTTCCATTGACCTTACGGGCAAAACCGCGCTCGTGACCGGCGCGTCCGGCGAACTCGGGCGCGTAATGGCGCGCACCCTCGCGCAAGCGGGGGCGAATCTGCTTCTGCATTCCTACCGCAACCCCGACAGGGCGGCGTCCCTCGCCGAGGAGTTGCGCGGGCGCGGCACGCGCTGTATGACGGTCAGCGCCGACGTCGGCGACCTGCAAAGCGTCCTGCAAATGCGCGACGGGATTCGCGCGAGCGGTTTCCCGATGCCGGACATCCTCGTCGATAACGCCGTGGTGCAGTACGATTGGAAGACCGTGCTCGAACAGCCGGTCGAGGATTACGAGAGTCAGTTCCGTAGTTGCGTCCTGCAAAACGTGCATATGGCGAAGGCGTTCCTGCCGGATATGATTGCAAAGGGCTGGGGACGGGTCATCGGCACGAACACCGAGTGCGCCATGCAGTGCTTTGAACGGGAGTCCGCATACGCGGCGGGCAAGCGGGGCATGGACGGCGTCATGCGGGTGCTTGCGCGGGAGGTGGGTCCCTACGGTATCACGGTCAACCAAGTCGCGCCGGGCTACACGATTTCCGACCGCGACCGCGCCAACCATACCGAGGTCCAGCCGACCGACGCGCGCATCCCGTTGCGCCGCCGCGGGACGGACCAGGAGGTCGCGAACGCCGTGCTGTTCCTCGCGTCCGACCTCGCGTCCTACATCACCGGGGCGTACCTGCCGGTTTGCGGCGGGAACGTCATGCCGACGATATGACGATTCTCGACACGATTGCCGCCCATACCCGGGAGCGCGTGGCGGAAAAACGGCGGATATGCCCGACTGAAACGCTCCGCGCGTCCGCCGAATCCCTCCCGCGGGGGGATTTCGCGTTCGAAAAGGCGCTCGCGCGAGAGGAACTTTCGTTCATCTGTGAATGCAAGAAGGCGTCCCCGTCGAAAGGGCTGATTGCGCCGGATTACCCGTACCTGTCGATTGCGAAGGACTACGTTTCGGCGGGCGCGTCGGCGATTTCCGTCCTCACCGAGCCGAAATGGTTTCTCGGCGCCGACGAGCACTTGCGGGATATCGCCGCCTCCGTCCCGCTGCCCTGCTTGCGGAAGGATTTCACGGTGGACGTCTATATGGTCTACGAGGCGAAGTTGCTCGGCGCGTCGGCGGTGTTGCTGATTTGCTCCCTGCTTGGGCGGGAGGAATTGCGCGAACTGCTCGCCGTTTGCGACGGGCTGGGACTTTCCGCGCTGGTCGAAGCGCACGACGAAACGGAGGTACGCCTCGCGCTGGACGTCGGCGCGCGGGTGGTCGGCGTGAACAACCGCAACCTGAAGGATTTTTCCGTCGACCCCGAAAACAGCCGCCGCTTGCGGAAACTGCTCCCGCCGGACGTGCTGTTCGTTTCCGAAAGCGGGGTGCGGACGGCGGAGGACGTGCGGCTGTTGCGGGAAATCGGCGCGGACGCGGCGCTGGTCGGCGAGGCGCTGATGCGCGCGCCGGACCGGAAAGCCAAACTCGCCGAATTGCGGGGCGACGTATGATGCCGAAAATCAAACTGTGCGGGCTGACGCGGGAGGAGGACGTCCTGACCGCTAACCGGCTGAAACCGGAATACGTCGGGTTCGTGTTCGTGCCGGGCAGTCGTCGGTTCGTGACGGTCGACCGCGCGCGGGAATTGCGGCGTCTGCTCGATTCGGATA
Organism: uncultured Clostridia bacterium; assembly: GCA_947626805.1. Taxonomy (GTDB): domain Bacteria; phylum Bacillota; class Clostridia; order Oscillospirales; family CAG-382; genus Coliplasma. The sequence goes on along the minus strand of CANQTR010000081.1, from coordinate 2,745 downwards.
TCGCCGCCGTGGGGGTGTTCCTGTGCGAACCGCCCGAAAAGGTCGCGTCGCTTTTGTGGGAGGGCGTCATCGACCTGCCCCAACTTCACGGCGGGGAGGACGAACGCTACCTCTCCCGCTTGCGAACGCTGACCGACCGCCCCGTTCTGCAGGCGTTCCGCGCGGATACCGAACGTCGCTTGCGGGATGCCGCGAACAGCACGGCGGACATGGTCCTGCTGGATTCCGGCGCGGGCGGAAGCGGGGTCCCGCTGGATTGGAACACCTTGCGCGCCTTTCCGCGCCCGTTCTTCCTCGCCGGCGGTCTGGACCCGAACAACGTCGCCGACGCGGTCGCGTCTTTGCGTCCGTACGCGGTTGACGTCAGTTCCGGCATCGAAACGGACGGGCGGAAGGACCCGGAAAAAATGAGCGCTTTCGTCGCCGCCGTGCGCGGTGAAAAGGCTCTATAAAAACGGTTCATAGGGACATTTTCCGACAGTATGTAGGCGCGGGAAAGGCGGATGACGTTTGTCACCCGCCTTTATCGCGTTTATGCGTTGAACGTGCCTCTTGCTATGAAACACGACCATCCGGTTCGGACGAAAGGGATTCATCGACCGTCTTTTGCCGACTTCAACCGTCCCGGTCATGAAAATTCCTGCCCGTCGGGGACGGAAATTTGATAAATGTCCTCCGTCGGGAACACAATCGTTGTAGAATAGGTTTTAATAGAGAAAAAATAAATTGTAAGATCGCCGCGCAAGTTTGAAACCTTGAACAGGTCCGTAAATCTTTCGGGATCTCTAAAATCCAAGCCGCCGCCCATAGTGAAGAGAATATAGTCTCTATCCGTATCGGAAGAATACCCGGGGATATAGAAAAGCTCGGTTGGAAGCATACTGCTATAGATACCGGGTTCATTACCAATAAAACGAATCGCATCTGCACCCGTAAAAAATGCTTTGGGCGAGGACAACGCCTTCAAACGGTACAGAATAATCGTATGAATATCCTTTTCGATCCGATCCCGGTCAAGAGAGGTTCGCCCCGCGAGCGCCGACACCTCGACGCCCTCCAAAACCGGGAAACGTTCCGCCGCTTGCGGCACAGACGAGCCGGGGTCGAACGCGCCGAGGAACACCGTATCGTATTCCATATAGATTCGAACAGAGTCTTGAATGACAAAGAATACCTCTTCGGTCGTAAGGGAGTGGATGACCTCTTTTTCGTAGTTGCTCTGCCAATACCGGTTGAGATATTCTTCGGAGATTACGGTGACGGTTTTTCCGTCCTCGCTGACGTCATACATGGCGCCGAATTTTTCCTGCAACGCCGATTGCGGCGTAGGCGCGTCGTCGTTTATCAGAATATTGCTGTCCGCGCTGAGCTGACTTCCCGTACCGATTTGACTTCCCATATCATATGCTTTCGCGTCCCCGTTTTCGGTTGCAATGCCCTGCATACATCCGATAAGAACGATAGAGGATGACAAGAGAAGCGCCGATACAATGCCGAAAAATTTGAAATGCTTCTTCATATCCGTATTACCTGCCTTTCAATCCGTTTCTTAGAGAGCTCTCATCCTGTATCCGTATTGTATCGAAAGCATATCGCCGACTTGTCTCCAAGTTATTGCCGACTTGTAAAAGTCACCGTTATTTTTGTTCCCTGACCGATTTTCGATTCGAAACGCATTTCAGCCTTGTGCGTAAGAACAATTTGCTTACACAAGGCAAGCCCCAAGCCCGCGCCGCCTTCCGCACGGGAACGGGACTTATCCGTACGGTAAAACGGCTCGGTTATGTGCAGGAGCTGTTCTTCGGTCATGCCCTTGCCATTATCTTCAATAACCGCTTGCCCTTCCGAGCAGGATAGCTTCACCTTGCCGCCCGCGGAACACGCCTTGATTGCGTTTTCCGTCAGATTGTAGAACAGCATGGAGAGAAGGGTATCATTGCCTTTTACGGTCACGGGGGCGAGGTTGACGGTGATTGCAACCCCCGCGTTTTCGGCTCTCATTTGAAGTTTCTCCGCAACGTCGGAAAGGATACCGTCGAGATTGCAATCAGCCATTTCAATTTCGTTTTCGCGGATGAACGCACCGTCGAGCAGAATTTCGGATATCTTTTGCAGACGTTCCGATTCGGACAGAATATACTTTGCCGAAATCCATCTGCGTTCCTCGGTTGTATTAGCTTTTTCCAAATATTCCGCGTATCCGTGAATACTTGTCAGCGGCGTGCGAAGCTCATGCGCCATGTTGTCCACGAGCATCTGCTTTCGCTCGGCTTCGAGCATTTTTGCTTCCGCTTCCCGTTCCAGCGCTTCCATCTGCTCATGAATCTTATCGAGCATCAAATTGAAACTTTTCGCGACGCGTGTGAATTCGTCGTTCCCTTGTTCTTCAACCCTTGCGGAAAAATCGCCGGTTTCTATTTTTTCGGTCGTTTTTCGAAGCGTTTCCAAAGGACCGGAAAGTTTTTTCAGTACGAAATACAACACAACGGCGAGAACCAAGGAGACCCCGCCGGCGGTAACCGCGTAAACGGTCATAAGGGAACGAAATTCCGAATCCAGATACGCAACGTTTTTTGCCGTAATCAGCTCGAATTTGCCGTCGCAAATCATAGCCGAAATCAGAATGTGCCTTTCCCCGTCGAAATCCGTGTGAACCAAGGTCCCGCTCTCAACGGAATACGGATTTTTGAAATTCGAATACAGTTCTTCGCCGTCTTTCCGAAAGGCGATGAATAATCCCTTGTC
>CANQTR010000080.1 GCA_947626805.1 uncultured Clostridia bacterium | reverse complement strand
TTGGTGAACCATCGGAGACTCGAACTCCGGACCCCCTGATTAAAAGTCAGATGCTCTACCGACTGAGCTAATGGTTCATGTTGCGCCCGCAACGCATATAGAATACCACAGAATCGTCGGATTGTCAAGTGCTTTTTTTGTTTTTCCGGAAAAAAGAGGCGAAAAAAAGACCGCGCACGGGCGGTTTTTCCGAAAGATTTTGAAAAACGCCTGTTCCGAAAGGCAAAAAAACGTTCCTGCGGGACGCGAAACGCGGTTCAAACGGTCCCGACCCGCCATAAGTGTCTATAGCCTTTCCTTTTTCGAAAACGAAATACGGCACGGAAAACAGGACTGCTTTCCGTGCCGTTTCCAGCGTATGGTCTTGTGAAACGCCGTTTAACTGGCGCGCTCCTCTTCGAGCGCGATGCTTTCCGCGTCTTCCTGCGAATTGACCTTGCGCCAATTGGACAGTTTCATATCCTCAAGCGACAGGCAACCGAAATAGTCGGGTTTGCCGATATCGCTGAGTTTGGAACTGGCAACATAACTGTTCGTATAGTAGAACAGCATCGTCGCCGGGCAGAGGTCGTCGAGCATCTGTTCCGCTTCGTGCAGAGCCGCCGCGCGTGCCTTCGGGTCCGACGTATAGGTCGCGCGGTCAATCAGCGCGTCGTATTCATCGCTTTCCAGACCCGTGTAGCCCGGCGTAACGCCCGCGCCCTCAAGGTCAATCGTAACCTGACGCCCGCTGTACATCGTCGCATACGGGGCAAGGTAGGCAAGCGCGTCCGTCGAATCCATGATGACGTTGTAGCCCGCGATATCGAAATCGCCTTCCTGCAGCGCCTTCTCGTACTCGCTGAACACCAGCCCCTCGGCTTCGACGTTGACGCCGAGTTCGCTCCAGCGCTCAATGGCGTAATTGGCGATATTTTCGTAGACGTTGTAATCCTCCACAGCCTCGCGAAGCCGGCTCTTGCTGGAGAATTGGGTGGAATTATAGCGGGAGAAGTCCTCCGAAACCAGATAAATCAGTTTGTACGACCCGCGCGCGCCACCAAGCAGTTCCTGCGCGTGCTCCAGCGAATAATCCGCGTAAGCGTTGCCTCCTTCCTTGCGGAAATCGGAATCGCTGTCCGTATCGAACACCCCGGACGGCACATAGCCGGTCGCGGCGACTTCGCCGGTGCCGGTCACGTCGTTGACGATGGCGCTGCGGTCCAGCGCGGCGGCAAGCGCCTGACGCACGGACGCGTCGGTAATCGTGCGGGTATTGAAGAGGTAAGCGTAGCCGTTGGTCGTGCTCGCCGTTTCCATCTTCTTGGAATACGAGCCGTAGTTGTCCTTGGTGAACCGGGAAAGCATATAACTCTTGCCGTCGTCATACCGCTGAGCCTGATAGTCCTCCTGCGTCATGCCGGGGTCGGTGGAGTAATTGATTTGCCCTTCATAGTACGTAATGCTCAGGCGATAGGGCGTAACATACTTGTCGACGGCGTTATCCTCGTCGTAACGGTAGAAACCGTTGCGTTCGAGCACAAGACGGTTGCCCGCGACGAACGACTGCACCTTGAACATACCGTTCGTGACGATGGACGCGGCGGAATAGTCGCCCCACTGATAAACGTGGTCGCGGTCGTCCTCCGGCACGTAGTCCTTGTACCGTTTCACGACGTTTTCGCTGACCGGGGCGAGGTGAATGTTCGAAACGTTTTCCGCAAACCGGTCGCACGCGTACTCGAACGTATCATCGTCGTAAACGTAGGGGTAGATACCGTATTCGTTCTGCTCCTCTTCGGAAAAGTCCTTCGCGTCCTCAAAAACGACTTTCAGCAATTGGTCGTCCTCGGCGGTGATACCGAGGTCGTCGGACGTCATGATGCCGGCCTTGATTGCCTTAGCGTTCTTGATGCAGTAGAGCAGGGGCGCGTAGGGGCTTTCGGTGTCCGGGCTGAGGATACGTTTCCACGCCCAGACGACGTCGTCCGCCGTCACGCCGGTGCCGTTGGACCATTGCGACTCGTTCAGTTCGAAGAAAATCGCGTATTCCTGGTTGACGGTATCGTATTCCGCGTACCAGTCGTCCGCCAGCGCGCCCTTCACGTCGCCGTCATCGTCCATGCGCGTCAGCGGCTCAAAGAGCAGGCTGAGCAACTGCGTCGTATCGGAATTGCCCTGCAACAGCGCCGGGTCCAGCGTCTGCGGGAACTCGGCGAGGTAGAGTTGGATAACAGCGCCCTTCTCGTCCTCTTTCAGACCGCAGGCATTCAGAAGCAGGATACCGAAGCAAAGGCAGAGCGCCAGCGCCAGCACCCGTTTCATCGCACGTTTCATCGATTTCGTGTGTCTCATATGTCCTCCTGACGATTCCCAAAGGGTTGCCGATTCGGAAAACCGACAATCGGGGATTTTTATACTGCTATAGTATAGCACATTATGCGAAAAGAATCAAGAGCATTTTTCGATTTTCGCCTTTGCACAAAAAATATCGCGAATTTTGGAAGTTTTGACCAAACCCGCAACGCAAGCAAAGAAAAACAGCGTCCCCACGCGGCGAATCGGACCGCGCGGGGACGTTTTTTGAGCGGAAAACCGCTTTTTTACTTGGAAATCATCCCGTACAGGTTGAACTGCGCGAACGCCGCGCCCATGACCAGCGAAAGGGTGGACATGATTTTGATAAGGATATCCAAGCAGGGGCCGACCGTATCCTTGAGCGGGTCGCCGACCGTATCGCCGACGACGCCCGCGTCATGCGTGGGCGAGCCTTTGCTGTTGCCGTCGCCGAGCGCGCCGGTCTCGATGTACTTCTTGCCGTTATCCCACGCGCCGCCGGCGTTGCCGGTGAAGATGGCGAGCATGATGGAGGAGAGCGTCGAGCCGACCAGAATGCCGCCGACAAATTCCGCGCCGAACAGGAAACCGCAAACGATTGGGAACGCGATGGCGAGGACCGCCGGGAACTTCATTTCCTTGATTGCGCCCTGCGTGGAAATCCCGATACAGGTCTTGGTATCCGGCAGTGCCGTACCCTCAAGCAGACCGGGGATTTCCTTGAACTGACGACGCACTTCGACGACCATACGTTCCGCCGCCTTCGCGACCGCTTTGATAAGCAGACCGGAGAACAGGAACGGAAGCGCCGCACCGAAGATGGCGCCGGTCAGACCGAGCGGGTTGATGACGTTGAGGGAAACGGCGTCGAACATCTGCCCGATACCGAACGACGGGTCGACCTCGTTGAACGAGAACATGTACGAGGTCATCATGCACAGAACCGCCATAGCCGCGGAACCGATTGCAAAACCTTTACCGATAGCGGCGGTCGTGTTGCCGACGGAGTCGAGGGTGTCGGTGATGTCGCGGACGTCCTCTTCAAGGTAGGACATTTCCGCGATACCGCCCGCGTTGTCCGAAATCGGGCCGTATGTATCGACGGAGACCGTCGCGGCGACGAAGGACAGCATACCGATGGCGGCGGCGGCGACGCCGTAAGGACCCGCAATCAGGAAGGAGAAGAAGATGGAAAGCCCAAGCACGATGCAAGGGTACATACAGGAAATCATACCGACCGCAAGACCCTGCGTGACCGTCAGCGCCGGACCTTCCATGGAAGCAGCGGCAATTTCCTGCGTGGGCTTGTAGTCCGCGCTGGTGTAGTACTCGGCGAGTTTGCCGATGACGATACCGGCGACGATACCGATAGCGGCGCCAATCATCGGGGAGACCCAGCCGAACCGGAAACCGATTTCGCTCTTGAGCGTGACGCCGCCGTCAAACGAGATGCCGGAGAAGAGCCAGTAGGCGACGGCGAACCCGCCGACCATGGTGAGCGCGGCGGAAATCCAGGTCGCCGCGTTGAGTTCTTTGTGGGGGTTATTCGAAAGCTTTTTGCGGACAAACAGGGAGAGGATACCCAGCACACAGCCAATCAACCCGACGCCGGACAGGGCGAGCGGGAACAGAATGAGCGCGCGCAGCAGGGGAGCGCTGTGAATCAGTTCCTGCGTAAACAACTCGATGGCCATGATACTGCCGGACAGCATCGCGCCGACGTAACTTTCCAGCAAGTCGGAACCTAGACCGGCGACGTCGCCGACGTTATCGCCGACGTTGTCCGCGATGGTCGCGGGGTTACGGGGGTCGTCCTCGGGGAGGTGCGCCTCCGTCTTACCGACGAGGTCGGCGCCCATGTCCGCGGCTTTGGTGTAGATACCGCCGCCCATACGGTTGAACAGGGCGATGATGGAACAGCCGAGCGCGTAGGAGGAGATGGTCATGGAGAACTTGTTGCCGAGGTTGAGGTTCAGCCCGGCCATATCGACGATGCTCTTCAGGGAGTTCCCAAGCGCCTCGCCTTCCCCGCAAGCCGCGTCGATTTGACGGAAACCGAGTCCGAAAATCAGGAAGACCAGGAAAATGCCGAGCAACGCACAGCCGGAAACGCACAGACCCATGACCGAGCCGCCCTTGAACGCGACCTTGAGCGTTTCCGAAAGGGACTTGGTCGTGCGGGCCTTGTTGGTCACGCGGACGTTGGCATAGGTCGCGATTTTCATGCCGATGTACCCGGCGGAAGCGGACATCACCGCACCAATCAGGAACGCGACCGCGGAAGACCACGAAATCAGCAGTGCGAGTATCACGACGATGACGGACGCGACGACCGCCACCACACGGTACTCATAGTTGATAAACGTGTTTGCGCCGAGACGGATTTCGCCGGCAATCGTCTTCATTCTGTCCGTGCCTTCGTCGAGTTTCTTGACGGAGAAGAAGTTGATTGCGGCGTACGACAGTCCTGCCAGAGCGGCGATGATGACAAGACCGAGTACGAGGTTGAGTTGCATACGCTGTGTCCTTTCTGTTCTTGCGGACCGTAAAGAAAATCCGCTTTATTGCGCAACTTCCGCAGAGCCCTTGGGGACGAACTCAAAAATCCCCAAATTTTGCACGCTACCTATTATATTTATGTTTTTCAATAAAGTCAAGAGAAAATTCACGAAAAAATAAAATTTTTGCTTTTTCCACAAAAATTGTCGGAATCGTCTTGATTTTTTCCACTCGTTCTGGTAAAAAGAAAAGGGGAAAGCGGCGGGGCGAACTGCCGCGCCGGAAAGGAGTCTTTTATGTTTCCGAATCTTATCCCGATGCCGCGCCGAATAGACCGGCTCGAAGGAACGACCTCACTGAAGGGAATGCGGGTCCTGCTCGGCGCGTCCTGCGACGACAGGATTTTCCGCGCCGCAAGGACGCTCGCGTCGGAACTTTCCGCCGAATGCGGGGCGGATACAGACGTTTTCCGCTTGCTCGGGGAACCGGACGGGCGCGCCGGCGTTTGCCTGAGCGCCGGAAACGGGGACGGGGAAGGGTACAGCCTGTCCGTCGACGGGAATTCCGTGCGATTGCGCGGGGATTCGCCCGCGGGGCTGTTTTACGCCGTACAGACCTTGCGGCAACTTCTTCGCGGGTGCGGCGGCACGCTCCCGAACCTACGGATTGCGGACGCGCCGGATATGGTGTACCGCGGGGTGTTGCTCGACACCTCGCGCGGACGCGTGCCGACCGTCGAAACGGCGAAACGGCTGATAGACCTGCTCGCGTATTATAAGGTAAATTCCTTGCAGTTTTACGTCGAACACACCTTCCCGTTTGAAGCATACGACGGTATCGTTTCGCCGGACAACCGCTTTACGGCGGAGGAATTGCTCGAACTGGACGAATACTGCCGGTGCAACTTCGTGGATTTCGTCCCGGCTCTTGCCACGTTCGGGCATCTCTATCGATTGCTTGAAAGCCCCCGGTGGCGGGACCTTGCCGAACTTGCGGAGGGCGAATACGTCTACGACCCGGTGCCGTTCCGAAACGAGAACCACACGATTGACCCGACGAATCCCCGCTCTTTGCCGCTGATTACCGGCATGATTGACACCTACGCCGGCCTGTTCCGAAGCCGGTTCTTCAACATCTGCGGCGACGAGACCGACGAACTCGGACAAGGGCGCAACAAGGGCAGGGACCCGGCGGAACGCTACCTTTCGTTCGTGCGCGGGCTGACCGAACATGTAAAAAGGCTGGGGCGGACGGTCCTGATGTGGGGTGACGTGCTACGCAAGCACCCGGAAAGCATCGACGCGCTGCCGGAGGACGTCGTCCTGCTCAATTGGGACTATCGCGCGAACCCTGACACTTCCGCCGCCGCGCTCTTCCGCGCGTCCGGAAAGCGGCAATTGGTCTGCCCCGGCACATGGAGTTGGAACCACTTCAGCGAAGTCCTGCCGACGTCCGAGCCGAATATCGCCGCCATGGTCCGTTCCGGGCATGAAAACGACGCTTTCGGCGTGCTCAATACCGTCTGGGGGGATTACGGTCACACGTCGCCGCTCAATACGACGCTTTTCGGGATTTCACTCGCCGCCGCGCTCGGCTGGAACCGCAACGAGGACGCCCCGTCCGCGTCCTTCGACCTACGGGCGTCAAATTTGCTCTACGGCGACCCGACCGGGGAAGCGGTCCGCCTGTTGCGCGCGCTCGGTCAGGTGCAGTTGATCGAATGCTGGGGCGGATACTGTCACCAGTTCTATGGCTCGCCGACGTGGATGCCGCAATGCGACGACCCGGCGGTCCTGACGTCCGCCGCAAAGCGGTCCATGGAGATTGCCGACGGATTCCGAACGCTTTCCATGCAAAGCGACATCAAAAGCGACCTGTTGCTCGCGTGCGAAGGCGTCTATCTGCACGACCTCGCGGCGGCAAAACGGTTCGGCGGAAACGCGGTCCCGCCGGCAGGATTCGTCGACGGCTGGTGCGCGCGGTACGCGAAAGCGTGGCGGCGGGAAAGCAAGGAATCCGAATTGTATCGGGTGCTGGACGTGATTCGGGGGAGTTTTCAGGCTTGATTCATTCGAGCAGGACCGGCTGGAGTTGATGTCCGCGCAAGGCGGCGTCGAGCGTTTCCGGCAGGCGGCGGAAATCGCAGATGAGGGAGGTCGGTTTGCGGTCGGCGTCATCCTGCCCGAAGGGGACGAAGTAGACGTTCTTCTTTTCGAGCACCATGGCGATGTTGAACAGGTTCGCCCCCAATCCGTCGTTGGTCGCGATGCCGATGACGACCGGACGGCGGTTCCGAAGTTGGGCTTTGACGCACATCGTCACGACGCTGTCGGTGATGCCGGAGGCGACTTTTGCGAGCGTGTTGCCGGTACAGGGACAGACGACCAGCGCGTCGAATCCGCCTCTGGTGATAACTTCTTCCGCCTCCCGAATGGTGGCGATGTGCGGGTGTCCGGTGACGGTACGGACGGTCTCCCGGAGCGCCGACGCCTCGCCGAAACGGGTGTCCGTCGACGCGGAGATTTCCGAAAGTACCGGGTAAACGTCGTTTTCCTCGGCGAGCAACCGCAGTTGCGCCAGGGACCGCGCGTGCGTGCAGAAGGAGCCGCAGAGCGCGTAGGCGATTTTCATGGTCCATTCCTTCCTTTCATTTGATTCATGCGTTCCGTTCGAGGAGTCCGCGCCGCGTCAGGGCGCGCTCGACGCTTTCCTTC
>CANQTR010000079.1 GCA_947626805.1 uncultured Clostridia bacterium | reverse complement strand
TCGGACATTACACGGCGGAACGGAGCGACGCCGACCTCTTTTACCTGTACGGCGCGATGGCGTTTTTCTGCATGAAAAATAAATGCTGTACGCTCCCGTACCCGCCGATTCCCAAGGCGTACGACGGAGCCGCGTGGCGCTACTTCGGAAGTATCGAGAGCGGGAAGTATCGGCGGATTCGGTGCGACACCCAGTTCAGCGCCAACCGGCATAGTCGGGGGAATTGCAGTCATACCGTTTTTTTCCTTAATGGTTTTGCCGGACGGGGCATGATGGATATTCTGTGTATCAACGCCTGTGAGGACATTCTCTGCAAGGGCGGGACGGAGGACGCCCGTTCGGCGGCGAACGCGATTCGGGACGGCTACATTCGCCGGCGGGAGGACGGCAGTCTGTTCGTGACCATTCCGTTCTTCACGAACGAGCAGTTTGCCCGTTTCGGCGGTATCGTTGAGAATCACCTCGCCCCGCTGATGCCCGCCTACAACGAAATGCTCGACCGCTTCGTCGCCGGGTACAAGGCGCTGTTCCCGCGTCACCTTTCGGACGACGCGGACCGGCTGTGCCAAGCGCTGTTCATGGGAATGTACGACGAAATCGCCCGCCATATCCAACGGACGGGCGCCGTCCCCCCGCCGTCGCCGGATTGTTTTTGCGACGTGATTGTCCAGCACAAAAAACCTTAAAGCGAGGGGCGCACGGGGGCTTTCCGGTTTGCCCGGCGTCGCTTTGAAACCAAAAACGGGCGCTTTCGGATTCGAAAACGCCCGTTTTGCTTTTACGGTCCGTTACAGCCCTGTGCCCCACAGGTGCGAAACGTCGCCGATACAGACCGCGTTCGGAACGGCGTAGCCCGATTCGTCCGCGCGAAAGCGGAAGTGCGTGACCGAGGTCGTGCGGAGCGCGAACTGGTGCCAATTGAACACCGGGTACATACCCAGCAGGTGCGCGACCCACGCGGACCCGAATCCGCCGTGACAGAAGCAGCAGACCTTCCGCTCGTTGTCCTCGACCGCGCGGTAGCGGTACCCTTCCCGCACATAGCCGTGCCGCGCGAGGAAGGCGTCCGAATCCCGAATCATCTGCTCGACGGTCGCCGCGCGCTCCGGGGCGAAGTCCTTTCGAAGTGTCGGTCCGTCCGCGAACGTGACCGTGTAGCCCGCGTCGGTCTGGGTCGGGTCGTTGAGCGCGCCGCGTTTCATGTAGTCCATGCTTTCGACCATCCAGTTTTCGACGGTGAATTCCATGCCGAGCGCCTTGCAGGAGGGGCGGGCGGTGTCTTGCGCCCGTCCGAGCGGGGAGGCGTACAGGTCGGTCGGTTGTATGCGGAGCAGACGCGGCGCGAGCGCTTCGGCTTCCTTCCATCCCTTTTCGGTCAGGGTGTCGTTCGCGTAGTCCGGGTCGCCGTGTCGGATGATGTAAAGTTCCATTTTTCGTTCCTTTCAGGTGGTTTCTCGGTTTGCGATGGGGTAGAATCGGTAACTCGTGCGCGCCTCGTAGCGTTCGCCGGCTTTCAGCAACAGCGCGTCCGACGGCGGGTCGAAGTTGCAAGCGTTGGGTTCCTCTTGCGTTTCAAGGCAGAACGCGCGGTGCCGGATTTGGCGTTCCATGCCGTCCATCGGTTGCGCGTGTTCGTCGTTCGCCGTGTAGAACTGAACGCAGGAGCGGTCGGTGAAAAGTTCCATGCCGATTTCCTTCCCCTCGACCCGCGCGGCGAGGGAAAAGGCGTGCGGAACGGGTTTGCGGAGCAGGAAATTGTTGTCGTAGCCGCCCCACGGGGTCAATTGCGGGTGCGCGCAAGCGATATCCCGCCCGATAGGGTGCCGCGTGCGGAAATCGAAAGGCGTGCCGTCGACGGGCAGGTGTTCCCCGGTCGGCAGGTGCAGACCGTCGCACACGCTGACGGCGTCCGCGTCGAGGAACAGGGTGTGGTCGAGCACCGTCCCGCCCGGTCCGTCGAGGTTGAAATAGGCGTGATTGGTTAGGTTGACCGCCGTGTCCTTGTCGGAAACGGCCGCATAGCGGAGCGAAAGCGTGTCCTCCCGCACGGAAAACGTGACGCTTGCGCGCAATTCGCCGGGATAGCCTTCCTCCCCGTCCGGGGAAACGCAGGAGAGCGTCAGCCCGTCCTCCGTCACGGACGCCGTCCACCGTTTGCGGTCAAAACCGGCGAAACCGCCGTGCAGTTGATTGGTCCCGTTCTCGTTGCGGGAGAGGGGGTATGCGGTCCCGCCCAGCCGCAGGGCGGACATGCGGTTACAGCACCGCCCGACCGTCGCGCCGTAATAGCAGGTGCTGTTCAGGTATGCGTCCGCGTCGGAAAACCCGCAAACCAGTTCCTTTCCGCGGTAGCGTACCTGCCGGACCGTCGCGCCGAGGGAAAGTACCGTCACGGTCAAATCGCCGTCGCGCAAACGGTACCCGTCCACCGGACCGAGCCGGCTGTCGGAAAAGGGAAAAATCTGTATCTCCATCTGCTTTGAAAACCTCGCACGAATCGTTTTTCATATTTTACCATAATTCCGCGGAGATTTCAAGATTCATTCTTGACTTTTTGCGAAATGCGCGATATAATATATGGTAAGAACGGCGGCGCAAACTCCGCGGGGCGGAGCGTGCGCCGCTCAATACGGAAAGAAGTGTAATTAGGCATGACGAAAATCGACATTTTCTCCGGGTTCCTCGGCGCCGGAAAGACCACCCTCATTCGCAAACTCATCGGGGAGGCGTATGCGGGGCAGAAACTGGTGCTGATTGAGAACGAATTCGGCGAAATCGGCGTGGACGGCGCGTTCCTTCGCGACGCGGACATCGAAGTGACCGAGATGAATTCCGGGTGCATTTGTTGCAGTCTGGTCGGGGATTTCTCCGCGGCGCTCGGCAAGGTGCTTTCGCAGTTCCGACCCGACCGCATTCTGATTGAGCCGTCCGGCGTCGGCAAACTCAGCGACGTCATCCGCGCGGTGCGAAGTGTGCAGACCGAGGATGCGGTGCTCAACAGTTTCACGACCGTCGTCGACGCGAACCGCTGCAAGATGTATATGCGGAACTTCGGGGAATTCTTCAACGACCAGGTCGAACACGCGGGCGCAATCGTGCTCAGCCATACCGACGGGCTTTCGGAGGAGAAATTGGCGAAATGCGTCGAATTGCTCCGTTCGCGCAACGCGGACGCGCCGCTCGTGACGACGCCGTGGGACCAACTGACCGGCGCGCAACTGCTCGACGCCATGGAGCGCCGCAATACGGTCGCCCACGCGCTCGAATTGCTCGCGGAGGAGACCGCTCACGACCATGACCACCACGACCACGACCATCATGACCATGACCATCATGACCACGACCACGACCACGAGGAACACGTCGTCGACGAGCACGGTCATTGCAGTTGCGGACACGACCACCACCACGCGGACGAGGTGTTCGTCAGCTGGGGCGTGGAGACCGCCCGCAAGTACACCCGCGAGGAACTCACGCATATGCTCGGCGAACTGCTTCGCGAGAGCGAATACGGCTCGGTGATTCGCGCGAAGGGGATTCTCCCGGCGAAGGACGGCACCTGGCTCCACTTCGACTACGTTCCGGGCGAGTCGGACGTGCGTACCGGCGGCGCGGACGTGACGGGTCGGCTGTGCGTGATTGGTTCGGATTTGCAGCAGGAAAAACTCGCGCGTCTGTTTGAGGTGGTCTGACACATGGAAATTCCCGTTTATCTGTTCACCGGCTTTCTGGAGGCGGGCAAAACCAGGACCATTCAGGAAACGCTTGCGGACAAGGAGTTCAATACCGGCGAAAAAATCCTGCTGATTTGCTGTGAGGAAGGCGTCGAGGAGTACGACCCCAGCGGGTTTGCCCACCCGAACGTCGAAATTGAAACGGTCGAGGACCCGGGCGACCTGTCGGAGGCGCTCTTTCGCTCGTATGAAAAGAAGCACGCCCCGCAAATGGTCGTCGTCGAGTACAACGGCATGTGGATGCTCGATTTGTTCTACCGAAGTCTGCCGGAAAATTGGGCGGTCTACCAGGAAATGCTGTTCGTCGACGCGACGACGGTCAGGTCCTACAACACCAATATGCGAACGCAAATGGTGGACAAACTGCAAAGTTGTGAAATCGTCATTTTCAACCGCGTCAAGCCCGAACAGGACGTCATGGAACTGCACCAACTGGTCCGCGCAATCAGCCGCGGCGCGTCCATCGCTTACGAGTACACGGACGGTCGCATCCAGTACGACGAAATCGAGGACCCGCTCCCGTTCGACATCGACGCCCCCGTCATCGAAATCGAGGACAAGGATTACGCGGAATGGTACCGCGATATCTCCGAGGAAATGGAGAAGTACGACGGGAAAACCGTCCGTTTCAAGGGCATGGTCGCCAGGAGCGGCGGTCGCGACGAGGCGTTCGCCGTCGGGCGGCACGTTATGACCTGTTGCGCGGCGGACATCACCTACCGCGGCGTGGTCTGCACGGGTTGGGCGAAGAAGAAACTCAAGACCCGCGACTGGGTCGTCATTACGGCGAAAATCCAAATCGCGTACCATAAGTTGTACGACGCGCGCGGACCGGTGCTGACGGCAATCGACGTCGAGGACGCGACCGCGCCGGACCCCGTCGTCGCGACGTTCTATTAAAAAAACAAAACAGGCGCTTCTCGCTTTGCGCGGGGAGCGTCCGTTTTTTCTAATCGTTCAGCACCGTGCCGAAATGTTCCGGGTGGAGATACCAGGTGCCGCCGTACTGCAATAGGATGTACGTCAATTCCGCCGTTTTTTCGCCGAACGAGCCGGAGCGGGTCACCGTCACGGTCACGCGCGCCGCGTCGTCCGCCTTTGGCAGGGTCGTCGAGAAGAAATCGAGGTTGGCGAAATCGAACGCACCCTCGTAAAGCGAAGGGTCGCAATGCTCGACGCCTTCCGCCTCGTAGGCGACCGAAACGTCCTCGCCGTACGCGCCGACGTCAAATTCCGCCGTCGCGGAAAGCAGGAGCGCGACGGTTTCCGAAAGATGCGGGAACTCGTCCCGGTAGGCGTTGCGGAAAGCCGGCGGGAACGCCGATTCGTAGGTTTGCACGTCGCCGGTCCGCAAGGCTTCCGCGATTCGCGCAAACGGCGCCGTCAGCCCGTCGTCGATTTCCGGCTCGCACGCGGAAAGCAACAGGAGGAACGCGAGCGGGAACAGCAACCGCCTACACATCGTCCGCGTCGTCCGTTTGCTTCATTTTCAGTTCCATCAGCTCTTCGCGCGTGATGAGAATGCGGCGTTTTTTGGTCGCCGAATCGAATTCGCCGATGTAGCCCTTCTGCTCCATGGTTCCGACGATGCGGGCGGCGCGTGCGTACCCCAATCCGAGCCGCGTTTGGAGCATGGAAGTCGATACGTTTTGCGTGTCGATTGCCATTTCGAGCGCCTCAAAGAATTTGTCGTCCAATTTCGGCTCGTTCTCGCCATCCTCGCCGTCGGCGCGTTTCGCGCGCTTGGAGGCGCCGCACAGTTTCGCTTCCCGCTCGATTTCGGACATGATTTCCTCGTTATAGGACGCGGAAACCGCCTGCTTGATGAATTCCGTCACGGCGACGACCTCGGTCTTGCCGTCGACGAACGCACCCTGCACGCGAATCGGTTTCATCGCCGTCACCGGGTAGTAGAGCATATCCCCGCGACCGAGCAGTTTTTCGGCGCCGCCTTGGTCGAGAATGATACGGGAATCCATCTGCTGGGAAACCTTGAACGCGATACGGGAGGGGACGTTTGCCTTGATAAGACCGGTGATGACGTCCGTCGTCGGGCGTTGCGTGCCGAGCACGAGGTGGATTCCCGCCGCGCGGGCTTTTTGCGCCAGACGGCAGATGGATTCCTCGACTTCGTCCGGGGCGGTCATCATCAGGTCCGCCAACTCGTCGATGAAGATGACGATGTACGGCTGCTGCTCCCGTTCGGGGTCGTCCTTGACGATTGCGTTGTATTCGACGAGGTTTTTCGCCGCGACCTCCTGAATGAGGCTGTACCGTTTTTCCATCTCCGCGCACGCCCAGTTGAGCGTCCCGGCGGCCTTCTTCACGTCGGTAATGACCGGCACGAGCAGGTGCGGGATCCCGCTGTAATCCGCCATTTCGACCTTTTTCGGGTCAATCATGATGAATTTGACCTCGTCCGGCGACGCGTGGTAGAGCAGGGAAATAATCAGCGAATTCATGCAGACCGATTTGCCCGAACCGGTCGTGCCGGCAATCATCAGGTGCGGCATCTTGCCGATGTCGAGGTAGACCGGGTTGCCCGCGACGTCCTCGCCGAGCACGGTCAGCAGTTTGCTCTTGCTTTCCCGGAACGCGCTGTTTTCAATCAGACCGCGCATACGGACGGTCGCGGCGGCGGTATTCGGGATTTCGATCCCCAGCGCGCCCTTGCTCGGAATATTTTCAATCCGCACCGATTCGGCGGACAGGTGCAACGCGAGGTCGTCGGACAGGTTCGCGATTTGCTTGACGCGCACGCCGGTCTCCGGCAGGACCTCGTACCGCGTGACCGTCGGGCCGAACGTCGCGCCGACCACCCGTGCCTTGACCTTGAAACTGTCCAGCACCGCTTCGAGTTTTCGGCTCGTGCGCTCCATTTCCGCGTTCGTCGGCCGCGGGACGGTCCCGTCCTCTGGCACGAGCAGGGAGAGCGGCGGAAAGATGTAAGGCGCTTTCGCGTCCTCCGGCAGTTCCAACGGTTCGGCAGGTCCGTCCTCCGCAAGCGGCAGGTCGTCCCCGTCGTCCTCCGGCGCGAACGTTTCCGGCGTTTCGGGTTCGGGAACCGGTTCCGGTGGCAGGGGTTCCTCCTCGTCGTCCAAGGAAAGCACTTCCGGCTCCTCCGCGGAAGTTTCCGTACGTTTTTTCTCGTCCTTTGCGAACAGTTCCGTCGGGACGCGGGCGAAGTCCTCCCGCTGTTCCTCCTCCGGGTAGATGAAGCGGCGGTTGTCGTCCGGTTCCTCCGGGGGTACTTCGTCCGTGATTTCGCGGTCTTCCACGAGAACGGGGGAGACACGTTTCTTGCGCTCGCTGTTTTTTCCGTCCTTGCGGGCACGCGGAGGTTTTTGCGCGGGCTCCGGGACGGGTTCCGGCTCCTCCTCCGGTTCCTCTTCCGGCTCGCTTTCCGCGTCGTCACGGCGCAACAGAATCGAACCGAAGAACCGCCCGATGGCGCGGACGGTCTGCAACGGCGTACTGCCGAACAGGAACACCACACAGACGAACAGACCGAGCGACGCGAGGATTGCCGTCGCGACCCAGCCAATCGCCCTTGCGAGCATGGCGCAAACGAATCCGCCGACCACGCCGCCGGAATGCAATGCGGCGCCGTTTTCGTACAGCCCCTCGACGGATTTGACCGCGTCCCCGTAGATTTGCCCGTCGGCGGGCGACACGGAGAGCAGGTGAATCAGGCAGAGCAAAAACAGGAACGCGAACGACGCAAACGCGGTCTTGCCCGGCGCGGCGGGGCGGCGCGCCTTGCCCGTCCAGGCAAACACGATGAACAGCAGCAGGAACGGAAAAACGTAATAGCCGAACCCGAACAGCCCCCGCACGACGTCCCGCA
>CANQTR010000078.1 GCA_947626805.1 uncultured Clostridia bacterium | reverse complement strand
GCAGGAAGTCAGCAGGAAGTTGTCAAAAAGTTGTAAAAAGCCCGAACGTCGGCGAAAAACCGTCGTTCGGGCGAAAAAAGGCGAAGGAATCAGAAGGTTTGGTCGCTTTGCAGGCTGACGCCGAAAACGGTCAGCGTCGTCGGGTCGCACAGCAGGGTCATCTCGCGGGACTTGAAGGAAAAGGTGAAGTAGGCGTCGTTCCCGACCGTCCGGCAGGACACGGACCCGTTCAGGAACAGGTCGAATGCGTTGGCGTAATCCGCCCCGACGCATTCGCAAACGCTCGCGTACTGCCACAGGAAGGTCGTGAACGGGTTTTTCCCGTCCGGTTGGAGCGTTTGCGACAGCGCGTAGTTCCAAAGCGCGTTCGTGCCGCTCGCGACGGCGTCGGAGGACGGGTCCGCGCCCTGCTCCGGGCGGAAACTGAAGTAGCAGAGTTCCCGCTGCCCGTACGGGTCCTGCCGAACGGCAAACGAGAGCAGGTACCGCGTCGACGAGAGCAGGGTCGCCTGCACGTTCTCCGCGGGGTCGACCTCGTACAGGTCTTGATACCGCAGGACGGTCACCGTCATGTCCAGGAAACCGAGAAGGGATTGGTCCTCGTTCGTCAGGAATTTCCCGCCTTGCCCATGCACGGCACAGAAACTGTCCGGTTCGGACGGGAGAATGCCGACGAGCAGTTCGTTCAGTTCCGCTTCGTCGAGCTTTTCCGTTTCCAGCGGAACGGTCATGGCGTGCCACGGGTAGAGGACGGGCGGCTCCTCGGCGGGGACGGAAACGGACATCTCGTAGGCGTGCGTTTCCCCGTTTCGCCCCGCGAGCAGGGTCAGCGCGCCGCCGAACAGCAACGACGCGGCGAGCAGGAACACCAGCGCGGCGAGCAGCGTCGTGCCCGTCGTCTGAACCGGGGGCGGGAACCGAAAGATCCGTTCGCGTTTCGCGTTTCGCACGGGTCAGCCCTCCTTTTTCTCCCGGACGGGCGCTTTGCGCCGAAGCGGGACGGTCAACTGCACGGTCGTGCCCTTGCCGGGTTCGCTTGTGATGGTCATGGCGGCGTCGTGGAGTTTGACAATCTCGCTGCACAGCGTTAGCCCGAGCCCCGCCCCGCCTTCCTTGCGGGAGCGGGATTTGTCCGCCATCCAGAACGCTTCGGTCGCGCGGCGGACCTCCGTTTCGGTCATGCCGATGCCCTCGTCGATGACCGCGAGCAGCAGGTTGCCGTCCTGTACGGTGTGGTAGAGCAGGATTTGCTGTCCGTCCGCCGACGCTTTCGCCGCGTTGTCGATTAGGTTGATCAGCAGGGTTTGAAACAGCTGCCGGTCGACGGAAACGGCCGTATCTTCCCCCGCGAGCGTCAGGCGGAGGGAACGGCGGTCGAGAATCGGCTGCAGCGCCGCGCGGACCTCTTCGAGCAGTTCGGACAGCAGGCATTCGCGGAAATCCGGCGAAGTGCCGTCCGCCGACGCGAGCGTGAGCAGTTTCGAGGAGAGGGCGCGCATCCGTTTCGCCTCCTCCACGATGACCCCGGCGTATTCCAGCCGCTCGGACTCCGTGACGCTCCGCTTGATTCGCAACAGGTCCGCCATGCAGAGGATAGAGGTCAGCGGGGTCTTCATCTCGTGCGCCATGCTGTCCGCGAAGCGTTTGCGGCTGTCCGCCGTTTCCTGCAGCAGGCGGGTCTGTTCGGCGGTCGCCTGTGCCATGGCGTTGACGCTGACGGTCAGCGTGCGCAATTCCTGCCCGCCGCGCTCCGGCAGGTGCAGTTCCAGCGGACCGGACGCGGATTTCCGCAAGGCGCGGTTGACTCCCGACAGCGGTCTGAGCAGCAGCGCGCACACAGCTCCCGCCGCCGCCGCGACCGCGAACGAGCCGAGCAAAAGCGCCGTCAGCGCGCGGACGGACAGCGAATGGCGGTTTTCGTACAGCGGCGTGATGTCCCGCACGGACAGGAACGCGTAAAGCTGCCCCCCGCGCGTGACCGGACTGCCGACCAAAAGCAGCCGCGCGCTCCCCGCCGGTTCGACGCGGACAAGACAGCCCTCCGCCCGCGTCACCTCCGAAACGAACGCCGAAAGCGCCTCGCCGTCCGGCGAAAGTTCCGCCGGAAGCGGTTTCAAAAACGAGTCGTCTTCCCCGTAAAGGCGCGACCCGCCGAAAAACCCGTCCCCGTCGGACGGGGACGCGCCGGACCGCACCGCCTCCGCGTGCAGCGACACGGCGAGCGATTCCTCCCGCGCGAGCGACGCGGAAAAGGCGGACTGCACCAGCAGGACCGCCGCGACGCCGCCCGCGGCGAGGCAGAACGCGAGCACGCCGAGGAACAGCCGTTGCCATGTGTACAGTTTCACGGGCGCGCCCCCTTCAATGCCCCTTGCGGCTTTCCAGACGGTAGCCGAGTTTGGGAATGGTGACAAGACCGTCCGACAGGTGCAGTTTCTTGCGCAATTGGCGAATGTGCATATCCACCGTGCGCGTTTCGCCCATGAAGTTATACCCCCAGACGGCTTGCAGGAGTTGTTCGCGGGTGACGGCGACGTCGACGTGCTGCATGAGGAACACCAGCATATCGAATTCCTTCGGCGTCAGCGCCACGGGTTCCCCGCGTTCGGTCACTTCGTGCTTTTCGGTGTCCGCGCGAAGCTCGCCGTAGGTCAGCACGCCGGACAGCTTGTGGTACCGCCGCAGGACGACTTCGATGCGGGCGAGCAGTTCGAGCGCCTCGAACGGCTTGACGATGTAGTCCTCCGCCCCCAGCCGCAAGCCGGACACCTTGTCGAGCACGTCCTGCCGGGCGGTCAGGAAGATGACCGGCACGCCGCAATCCCGCAATTTCTCCATCAGGGCGAACCCGTCCTCCCCCGGCAGCATCACGTCGAGCAGGAGCAGGTCGTACTTTCCGGAGGCGGCGCGGGCGACCGCGTCCCGTCCGTCGGGCAGGATATCGCACCCGTACCCCGCCATCGCGAGCGTCGCCTGCACGGTCAGCGCGACGTGCGCGTCGTCCTCGATGATTAGAATGTCCGCCATCGCGTCAGCCGTCCTTCCGTTTCAGCCGGCGGCGGGTGCCGTCGGGCTGTTGGATATAGGTGTTTTCGAGGACGCCCCGGAACGCCGCCCGGAACGCAAGGCGGTATTCCTCGCGCAAGGTCGCCTGTTCGCGCTTCTCCGCGTCGCTCAGCGTTTCCCCCGCCTTTTCCCGGTTCGCCAATTCGTTGAGCCGCGCGAGCCGCCGAGCCTGTTCGTCCTCCCGCGGGACCTGTTTTTCCTGCATGACGCGTCCTCCGTTTTCCTGATTTTTCGATTCTATGATACCATGATTGTTTGCAAATTGCAAGAGAAACGCCGTAAAAAACGCAAAACCCGGACGCATTTCGGCGCGTCCGGGCAAAATTTGCGAAAAAACGCTCACGCGCCGGGCTCCCGCACGGTGACGATGAACCCGTCGACGTTGTTGCCGGAAACGGTGTAGTCCCCTTTCGGCACCCGCACGGCGGTTTCCCCCGACGACGCGGGGACGTAGTAGACGCTGTAACGCTCGCCCCGGTCGGTTTGTATGGTCAGGCGGCTCTCGAAGGACGTGGATTTGAGCTGTTCGAGGTATTCCTCCAGCGCGAGGGAATGGGCGGCGATGTAATCCGCGTGCGGCACGCCGACGTAGCGGAAATGCCAGGATTCGGCGCTGTAGCCGGTGATTGCCTCTTTTTCGGTCGTGTAACGCAAGATGAACCCGTACTTCCGGCAGTTTTCGAGCAGCCAGGCGTAGTAGGGCGCCGCGCCGTCGGACGTCGTCGCGAGGACCGCCCCGCTCGACAGGTCGTAGAAACTCAGGTCCGCCGCGAGGACGGTGTGGTGTTCGCTCCGACCGACCGGCGCGACGTACCGGTCGACGTAAGCCTGTCCGTACTGTTCGAGCAGGTCGTCGTAGACCGCTTGTTGTGCGTCCATGGTGCGGTAGGAATCGTTGACGAGAAAGACGACGTCGGCGCTCGTCGCGTTTTGCATATCCGCCTGCATGGTTTCCAGCCGCGAAAGCAGGGCTTTCCCGATGGGGAGGCGGTAGGTGCCTTCCTGGATTTGGGTCGTGCGCCCCTCGCGGACGCTCGTGACTTCGCCGGCGCAAAGGGACGCGTCGTAATAGACGTTCCGGTTGACGAGCAGCAGGTCGCCTTTGTGCAGGTCCGCGTCGGTCAGGACGACGGTTTCGGTCTGCTCCGTCGATACGTCGGGCAGGGTGATGACCGAAGTTTCGATGGGAAAATCGGACGGGACGGCGGAAACGGGCGGCTCGGAGGTTTCGCCGCCGGAACAGCCGGACAGCAGGAGCAGAAGGGTCAGGAGCAGGGAAATGAAACGGGAAACTGAATGTCGCATGGCGGGATCCTTTCGTTTTTGCCTGCACAGTATAGCACGTTCGGGCGGATTTTGCAACCCGTTTTCTGTAAAAATTGTGTGTCGGTACCTTTTTCCGTCCGCCGCATATGCTGTCAATGGTCCTCAGTTTGATGGTAGGATAGGTGGCACATGGAGAATTGGAAGAACACGTTCGGCGGCGGGCAGGACGCCCGTCGCGAGGACACGAATTATCATCGCTACTATTGCGGCGATGAGGAAGAAAACGAATGCCCGGCGCAGCCGGAAAGCGATTGGGACAATTCAGGAAGCGAAGCGGTCCGCGTGAACCGTTCGTCGGGGTGTTGTCGCCCGTCGGAGGGGTGCTGTCCGTCGCAATCGTCCTGTCCGCCGGGACCTCCCGGTCCGCGCGGTCCGCAAGGGGAACGCGGTCCACAGGGTGAACCCGGTCCGATGGGTCCGCGTGGGTTTCAGGGCGAACGCGGCGAGCCGGGTCCGATGGGCGTCCCCGGTCCGCGCGGTCCGATAGGCCCGGCGGGCGCGACGGGTCCGGCGGGTCCACAGGGCGAAACGGGTGAGCAAGGTCCGGTAGGTCCGCGTGGTCCGATAGGTCCGGCAGGTGCGACGGGACCGGAAGGACCGCGAGGGGAAACCGGCCCGGCTGGTCCTACGGGTCCCACAGGTCCGCAAGGGGAAACCGGTCCGGCAGGCCCGACGGGTCCACAGGGTCCGCAAGGTGAAACCGGCCCGGCAGGTTCGACGGGACCGCAAGGCCCACAAGGCGAACCCGGTCCGGCAGGTCCCACGGGTCCGCAAGGCCCGCAAGGGGAAACCGGCCCGGCAGGCCCGACGGGACCGGAAGGTCCGCAAGGGGAAACCGGCCCGGCAGGACCCACGGGTCCGCAAGGACCGCAAGGGGAAACCGGCCCGGCAGGTCCGACGGGACCGCAAGGTCCGCAAGGCGAAACCGGCCCGGCAGGCCCGACGGGACCGGAAGGTTCGCAAGGGAAAACCGGCCCGGCAGGACCGACGGGACCACAAGGTCCGCAAGGGGAAACCGGTCCGGCAGGCCCGACGGGACCGGCAGGCCCGCAAGGTGAAACCGGCCCGGCAGGTCCGACGGGACCGGAAGGTCCGCAAGGTGAAACGGGACCGGCGGGTCCCACGGGTCCGGAAGGACCGCAAGGTGAACCCGGCCCGGCAGGCCCGACGGGACCGGAAGGTCCGCAAGGGGAAACCGGCCCGGCAGGACCCACGGGTCCGCAAGGACCGCAAGGGGAAACCGGACCGGCAGGTCCTACGGGACCGCAAGGTCCACAAGGGGAAACCGGCCCGGCAGGTCCTACGGGACCGGCAGGT
Organism: uncultured Clostridia bacterium; assembly: GCA_947626805.1. Taxonomy (GTDB): domain Bacteria; phylum Bacillota; class Clostridia; order Oscillospirales; family CAG-382; genus Coliplasma. The sequence continues at coordinate 1,997 of CANQTR010000078.1, read as the reverse complement.
CCGCAAGGGGAAACCGGTCCGGCAGGTCCGACGGGACCGGCAGGCCCGCAAGGTGAAACCGGTCCGGCAGGTCCTACGGGACCGGCAGGTCCGCAAGGCGAAACCGGCCCGGCAGGTCCGACGGGTCCGCAAGGTGAACCGGGTCCAGCGGGTTCGACGGGACCGGAAGGTCCGCAAGGCGAACCCGGTCCGGCGGGAACCGTGCTGGGATTTGCCGACTTCTATGCGCTGATGCCGCCGGACAACGCGACGACCGTGGCGCCCGGCGCCGACGTGGAATTCCCGCGGGACGGTTCGACCGGCGGCACGTCGATCACGCGGCTCGGCGCGGATTCCTTCCGGTTGGGCGAACCGGGGACGTATCTGGTCTGGTATCAGGTGAACGTCAATCAGGCGGGGCAGTTGGTGCTGACGCTGGACGGGGCGGAACTGCCCGCGACGGTCATCGGTCGCGCGACGGGGTCTTCCTCGATTGCCGGCATGATGATCGTCACCACGACGTCGGAAAATGCCGTTCTGACCGTCCGCAACCCCGCCGACAACGCTTCGGCACTCATTATCACGCCGACCGCGGGCGGCACGCAAGCGAGTTCCGCACACCTGGTGATTTTGCAACTGTCATAACGACCGCAAAAAAGGTCAGCCTTCCCGGCTGACCTTTTTTGAGAAAAAGCAAAAATACAATAAAAATATCGTCCCGGAGGCGGACATGCGCCGCCGGAGGGACACCTTAAGAGAAAAACGGCGAAGGCGGCGTCAGAAGTGGCGCAAGCCGAGCCGTTTTTCGACGAAAAGGGGGTATTCGGGGGAAAAACGCGGAGCAAGGCGGAGCGCACGAAGTGCGTGAAGTCGCCGCGACCGCGTTTGTCACCCGAAAAATATATTATATATGAAAACATTTCTGCACCGCTTTGTACTCCCCGAGTACCAGCAGGGTGTCGCCGCGCGAGAACACGGTTTCCGGCGTGACCGTCGCGTCGATGCGACCGTTCCGCTTGACGGCAAGGATGTTGATGCCGTACTTCTTGCGAATGTCGATTTGCCCGACCCCCCTGCCGTGCCACGAATCCGGCACCGAAGTCTCGAAAATGGCGTGGGAACCGTCCAGTTCGATATAATCGAAAATGTGGTCGGACGCGTAGCGAATGGCTGCCCACTTGGCGAGTTGCTTTTCCGGGTAGAGCACCTCGTCCGCCCCGTTGCGAAGCAGGAATTTCGCGTGGACGTCCGACGACGCCCGCGCGGCGACCAGTTTTGCGCCGAGTTCCTTGAGGTTGGCGGTGGTTTCCAGCGAACTTTGGAAGTCCGAACCGATGGCGACGACGCAAGCGTCGAAATTCCGCACGCCGAGGGATTCGAGGAAGTCCGTGTCGGTGCTGTCGCCGATTTGGACGTTGGTGACGGTGCGGGCGGCGCGGTTGGCGCGTTCCTCCTCGCGGTCTATCGCCATGACCTCCGCGTCGATTTGGCTGAGTTCGGTCGCGATGTGCATGCCGAACCGTCCTAATCCGATGAGCAGAATGGATTTCATGAAAAGCGTCCCCTTTCCGATTTTTTCGTTATCCGACGGCGAGTTTTTCCTGCGGCAGACGGGAAAGCGGGGCTTTTCCGCCGGAGAATGCCGCGTAGACGAGCGTCAGCCCGCCGACGCGCCCGATGAACATCAGCGCCATGAGAATGGATTGCGATACGGCGCCGAGGTGCGGCGTCAGACCGAGCGTCAGCCCCGCCGTGCCGACGGCGGAGGCGGTTTCGAACAGGCAGCTGCCGAGCGGCAGACCTTCGAGGGCGCTGATGGCGAGCGCGCCGCCGAAGAACAGCGTCAGGTAGAGAATCAGAATCGTCGCCGCGTTCTTGACCGCGTCGCCGTCCGCCCTACGCCCGAACAGTTGCGCGTCCTCCTTGCGGCGAAACACCGCAATCGCGTTGGCGAACAGCAGGGCGAGCGTCGTGGTCTTCATGCCGCCCGCCGTCGAGCCGGGCGACCCGCCGACGAG
>CANQTR010000077.1 GCA_947626805.1 uncultured Clostridia bacterium | reverse complement strand
CGCGCCGTCCGCGTCAGGCAGTCGGTCACGTCCCGCGCGGAATCGCTGACCGGGAACACCCGCCGCCCGCGCTCCGTTTTTGTCGGCACGCCGTGCGCCGCAAAGAACGCGACCGTGTCCGCCGGCGAAAAGTCGGTCAGCGCCCGGTACAGGAACCGCGGGTGGACCGGCACGTTCGCGAGAAACGTGTCCAGGTCGCACGCGTTCGTCAGGTTGCACCGCCCCTTGCCGGTGATGTTGAGTTTTTTCCCGCAAAACGGGTTTTTCTCCGCCAAAACGACCGACGCCCCCGCTTCCGCGGCGGAAATCGCGGCAAACAGCCCGGCGGCGCCGCCGCCCAGAACCAGCACCTTCGGCTTTCCCATGCGCGCTCCCTCCTTTCGCGGCTCAATAAGATAATACCACACAACCATGTGATTGTCAATAGGTTTCGTACGATTTTTCGAATTTTCCAAAATATTTTTTGCAGAGAACGCCTGTTTTGGCATTTTTGCGGGAAGAATTTGGCACATTCGGACAAAAAGTGTGAAAAAATTGCTTGACAAATCGTTCCAAAAAGGGTAAAATAAAAATAGAGGTGTTCTTTTAAGTCGGTGTCCGCGGGACGGACGCCCTTTCTGCGCGGCGGTTTAGGAAAGAAGCGAAAACGATGTTTCGGCAAGGACAACAAGTCATTTACGGAGGGAACGGGGTTTGCACGATTGAGGCAATCACCGAACGGGAAAGCGCCATGCTGGGCGTTCAGCAGGTGTACGTGATTCGGCTCGCCTCCGGGTTGACTTCCTATGTGCCGGTGGGCAGCAGCGTGTTCATGCGCGCGCTCATCACGCCGGAGGAGGCGGAACAGGTGATTGCGGATTTCCCGACCATTTGCGTCCGCAATTTTGCCGGCACCAATTCCAAAGCCTTGGCGGACCAGTACCGTGCGCTCATCGCGCGGCACGACCCGCACGAAATGCTCAGCCTGTATAAAACGCTCCGCGGCAAGGTGGAACGCGCGGTCCGCGCGGGCAAGCGCCCGGGCGCAATGGACGAGCGGTTCGCCGCCGCCGCCCTCGACCAGGTCACGCAAGAGCTTGCCGTCGTCTTGTGCCGCTCCCCGCAAGAAATTTGCGAGCGCTTACGGGACGCCGCCCCGGTGTGACGGGGAACAATCGAAAACAGGGAAGCGACGACACGGAAATGCTCCTGCCGTCGTTTTTTCACGGCGGTCGCCCGGCGGCGGGGAAAACGACGCCCCTGCCGTCGCTTGCGATTCGTCACTCCGGTGCGTTCCGAACAAAAACGTCGCCGAACGATTGCCGCCGCAATGCTTTTTTCTTTATAGAAACGAACCGTTTGCGTTTTGGGGCTTGACAGGTAAGTACACACAGCGCTTTGTCATCGCTTGCCGCCACGTTCTTCCCCCTTTTTGCCGACGACCGTCAACGCGTCGTACACTTTGTGATAAAGCAATTGATTGGGGTAGTACCGATAGTCCGCGAAAACCGAAATCCCCGTCTTTTCGAAGAATTCCAGAATCGCCGCCGCGCACGCGGCGCTCCGGCTCTGCCCGTACTCGCATTGGCAAAGAAAGTCCAGACCGTCCCGCTTTGCGGCAAAGATGAATTCCGCAAGCCGTTCGGCTTCCGGCAGATACGTTTCGTAACACAGACCGTACTCTCCGAGAATTTCCAAATCGATGTCGTGAACGGCGACCTGAAAGACCCGCTCCGCCTTCCCGGTGTAATCCAACGGTTTCAGGGGCACCCGGTCTCTACGGCTCGGCGGGTCGAAAAAACAGATGACCGCCGTGTGCGCCGGAAACCCTTGCCGCAAAAGACCCTCCGCGTCTTCTCTCGAACAAATCGTCACTTGCACAACTCCTGCCTCCTTTGCTTTTATGCTACGCCATTTCATGGGGTGAAAACGGAACCTCCCGGCGCCTCCCGAAGTTGTTTGCTTCGCATCCGGAAGTCCCCTTCACGGCTTGTACTCTCATTATATCAAAAAAACCAAACTTTTCAAGCCTTGCCGGGGCAAAAAAGGAAACGAGGCGGCGAAAATCCGCGTCCGCAAGCCGGAGCCGACCTCGTTTGCGAGCGCCCTGTCGTGTAAAGCGTGGAATTTCGACGGTTTTTCGCAAAACCGCTTGACAGAAATTTCAAGCATGGTATAATAGAAGTAGGTATTTTTACGCCGCATCTCATGTACCGAAAGCGACCCGTTCGATATGGTATTCTTATGGTCGAAACCGTGAGACCGCGGCGATTCTTCGCGGCCGGCGGGACGGGAGAAGCCCCATGAATCAAACCGAAAAAACGCAAATTTTGAAAACTTTCCTATCCTCCGAAGAACTGGCGGATTCTTTGGCGGATGCGGATTTGTCGGCACGGGATTTAGACGATATCATCGCCGGCGCGCCCGCGCCGCTGTCCGTCAAAGCGCGATACGCGCGGGGCGAGGACAAGGTGCAAATCGAGCGGGCGCTGAACGAGCTGACCCTACGACCGGGCGAAGTCTTTTCCCTGACCGACGCGTGGTATGACGAGGACATCAAAGACGTAAAAACCGCCGCCGGCGGGCTGTTTTTATCCTTCGGCAACGTGTCGGCCGCCATTCGCAAGGAGCAGGCGGAAGAAGGTGCGGACGGCGACGCCTGTCAATGGTATACCCTGCAAAAATGGGTGCCGGACGGCGGCGGAAATCTCGTAAACACCTTTGTCTATACCCTTTTCGGCGACGAGCCCGTTTTCTTCCGGAAAAGGTGCGGCGAGCGCGCGGGTGTGACGGTATTCGACACCCGGTTCGGCGGTTGCGTTCCCGAACTCAATCTTCCCGTCCCCTTTGCCGTCGGGGAACTCCTACGCGTGGACTGCCGACCGTTTTTCCCGCCGCTTCCGGCGCTGTTGCTGGAAAAAGGCGACAACCGCGACTGTTGCTGTTTGCAGGTGCTTTACCGCGACACCGACGGCGAATGGCGCACGGCGGCGCTCAAACACGGATTGCGGTTACGGACCCTTTCGGGCGAGCCGTACGTTGCGGCGGACCGTCTTTCGCCGCTCTATCGCCTGACAACGTGGACGGGCGAACTGCCGAACGGTTGCGCGCCGCTTACGGAGGCGCAAAAGTACCTGAACGGAGAGGAAGCAAAAGGCAGGCGGCTTGGGGAAATGCTATGACGACGGCAGGGTCGTCAATGCGATTTCCGTGCGCCTTTTGCCCGCCGCGAAAAAGAGTACGGCAACGACGCGCGCGTAGACGCCGAAACGGGCGCCGACCGCCCGACGATACGAATTTGGAAAGGAGCAACCTATGAAACACCGCGTAGAACTGCACGCACATACCAACCTGTCCGCCATGGACGGGGTCGATTCGGCGGAAATATTGCTTCGACGGGCGGCCGCGCTCGGAATGAAAGCCCTCGCCGTCACCGACCACGGGGTGGTGCAAGCGTTTCCCGAGATGCAAAAAACGGTCGACGCCATTCGCAAGGAAGGCGGGGACTTCAAAGCCATTTACGGTTGCGAAACATATTTCGTGGACGACCTGATTCCGGTGGTCTACGGGAACGGTACGGAACCGCTCGACGGCGAATTCGTCGTTTTCGACGCGGAAACCACCGGACGCAACGCCCATACCGACCGCCTCGTCAAAATCGTCGCGGTGCGCGTCAAGGGCGCGAAGGTCGCGGAACGGTTCGAAACCCTGGTGAATCCCGGCAGGTCGATTCCGGACACGGTCGCGCATCTCACGGAAATAACCGACGAACTGGTCAAAGACGCGCCCGACGAGCAGACCGCGCTCGCGCAATTCCTTGCGTTTGCCGGGGATAACTTACTCGTCGCGTACAACGCGTCGTTCGTCGTTCCCTTTCTGCACGCCGCGGCGCAGCGCGCAAGCGTCGCCGTCGGAAACCCGTATGCGGATGTCGCACTTCTCGCGCAAAAACTGCTGCCGGAACTTCCGAACCGCCGCCTCGACCGCGTCGCAAAGGCGCTGGGGCTTGCGGACCGCGAATACGCCCGTTTGCACGACGACGCCGAGCGGTGCGCCCGGATATTCCTAAAACTGCTGGAACGCCTGCACGAACAGACCGGGTGCGACGATCTTTTCGCGTGCCTCGCCTCGTTACCGGGCGGCGACCCCGAAAAGATACTTCCGTATCACCAGATTTTATTGGCGCGGAACGCGACCGGACTCAAAAACCTCTACAAACTGGTGTCCATGGCGCATCTCGACTACTTTTACAACGTTCCGCGGATTCCGAAAAGCGAACTCGTCAACCATCGGGACGGCTTACTGGTGGGCAGCGGGTGCGAACAGGGCGAGCTGTTCCGGGCCATCCTTGCAAATCAACCTTGGGACCGGCTTTGCGAAATTGCCGGATTCTACGATTTTCTGGAAATCCAGCCGCTGGGCAATACGCTGTACTTGCTGCAAAACGGCGTAGTGCAAACGGAGGAACAGTTGCGCGACTGCAACCGCACCGTCGTGCGATTGGGGAATGCATTGGGCATCCCGGTTTGCGCTACGGGCAACGCGCATTATTGCGCGCCGGAGGACGGTATCTGCCGCAGGATTCTACGGGAAGCGCAAGGCTTCCCCGACGCGGACGAACAACCGCCGCTGCACCTCCGCACGACCGAGGAAATGCTGACGGAATTCGCCTATTTGGCCGAAGAAACCGCCTATGCGGTCGTCGTGGAAAATCCCAATCGCATTGCCGATGCCGTCGAACCCCTCCGCCCCGTTCCCGAAGGGTTTTTCCCGCCGCAAACGGACGGCGCGGAGGAACGGCTGCAAGCCCTCGTTCGGGAAAACGCGAAAGAACGGTACGGCGACCCGCTGCCCGCGCCCGTGCAAACGCGGCTGGAAAAGGAACTCTCCCAAATCGCGGAGCACGGATACGCCGGGATTTACCTGACCGCGCAACTGCTCGCGGCGGATTCGGAACGGCAGGGATACCGCGTGCTTTCCCGCGGTTCCGTCGGCGCCTCGCTCGTCGCGCACCTTGCCGGTATCACCGAGGTCAATCCTCTGCCGCCGCATTATTGTTGCCCGCATTGCCGCTACACGGAATTTCCGTCCGACGGCGAGGTCGGGTCCGGGTTCGATTTGCCGAAGAAGGCGTGTCCCCGGTGCGGCGCGGACCTGAATCGGGACGGGCAGGAGATTCCCGTCGAAACCTTCCTGGGGCTGAACGGAGAAAAGACGCCGGATATCGACCTGAACCTCGCGCCGGCGTATCTGCCCGCCGCTTACGGGTTCCTGCAGGCACGGTTCGGCAAAGCGCACGTCCTGAGACCCGGAATCGTCCGCACGATTTCCCCGAAATCGGCGGAAAAGTTTGTGCGCCGCTATGCGGAAAAGCACGCCCTTGCCCCGGACGAGGCGGAAATCATGCGTTTGGCAAACCGGCTGACCGGCGTGAAATGCGGGTCCGGACAACACCCCGGCGGGTGGATTCTGCTTCCCGCGGATTCCGACGCGGAAGATTTTACGGCTGTTCAGCGTGCGGATGGAAATTCCGGCGGAGGGGATTTTACGGCTGTTCAGCGTGCGGATGGAAATTCCGGCGGAGAGGATTTTACGGCTGTTCAGCGTGCGGAAACGAATTCCGACGAGGAATGTCTCGTCACACATTTTGATTTCCACAGTCTTTCCGGGCTGTTCAAGCTGGATTTGCCGGGGCATGCGGTCCCGGCTATCTACCGGGAATTGGAGCGCTCGACCGGGGTACCTGTCGAAAAAGCGCCGCTGTGCGACCCGGAGGTGTACAGCCTGCTCACCTCGCCGAAGGCGCTCGGCGTCACCCCGGAGGAAATCGATTGCGAGACCGGCACGCTCGGACTGCCGGAATTGGAGACCGCGTTCGTTCGGCAGATGCTGACGGAAACGCAACCGAAAAATTTTGCCGATTTGATGAAAATTTCCGGTCTTTCTCACGGGGCGGGAACGTGGACGGGGAACGCGCAAACCTTGCTCGCCGAAAAGACCTGTTCCCTGCCCGACGTGATTGCCCTTCGCGACGACGTCCTGCTGTACCTGACGCGGAAAGGCGTTCCGACGGAAACGGCGTTCGCAATCATGGAGTCCGTCCGAAAAGGGCGGGCGCGCCGCCTTCCCGCGGAGGTTCGGCGGAAACTGCTCGACGGCGGCGTGTCGGAACGGTATCTCGACAGTTGCGAAAAAATCCGGTACCTGTTCCCGAAAGCGCACGCCGCGGCGTATATGATGGCGGCGGTGCGGCTCGGCTGGTATAAAATCCGCTTCCCCGCGGCGTTTTACGCCGCCTGTTTCCACGCGCGGTTCGGCGCTGCAACGGAGGACGAGCGGTTCGATTTGTCGGTCCTTTGGGGCGGGGCGGAGGAAATCCGCCGGTCGTTTGCCGCGCCTGCCGAAAACCCGGACGACGACCCCTTCTCGGAGCGGGACCTCTTTTACCGCCTTGCGTACGAGGCCGCGCGGCGCGGCGTTTCGTTCCAGCCCGCCGATTCGACCGATTCCCGTCCGTCCGGCTTTTATGCGGAAAACGGGGCAATCCGCGTCGTTTGCCCGCAAGAACGGCGGCACAACGGATAGTTTCGCGCCGAAAGCGTCGGCGCCGTTGCGTCCCTTGGGAGCATAGCGGCGAGGACGCAAGGCGCGAATGGAGAAAGGCTGTCCGCCAAATGACGACCGCGTTCTTGGCGAAAACGCAAATAACGGCATGACTGCCGAAAACGGCACCCGAATGACACGGATTCGGGTGCCGTTTTTTTCTTTTCGGGTTTTGTTCAGTCCTGCACGTCGAACCAGTCAAAGGTCGCGGTGATTTCCACATGCTGGTTATTGCCGCATTTTTCGCAATGATAACTCGTGCTCAGGTTGTCCCTTGCCTGCCCGTTGTTGTTCGACACATACCCGCAGGATTCGCATTTCTTATGGAATTGACAGGAAACGGGGAACCCGTTTTCCCCGTATTCCGTGTCGTAAATAACGGCGCCTTCCACCGCCTGAAAGGAAACGATACCGTATTCCTGATGGGTTTCGTTTTCCGCCTGCGACGGCGGATTCGCGCCCGCGCTCGTCGCGTCCCTTTCGGTTTCCCGCGATTCCTCGCTTTCGTTTTGCGGTTCGACCGTTCCGCACGCGGTCGTCAGGACAAGCAGAACGCACAGGAACCCGGCAATCAACATCCGCTTTTTCATGAACAAGAACCTTCCTTTTCTGCAATCGTGCAAAATTTTCTTTGTGCCCCTATAACCGTTTGCATTTTTGGATTCAGTCGGAAAACGGAAAAATTTTTTCGGATTTTTTGCAAGCGGCGACCCGCAACGAGCGAAAAATCGGGCGGTCGGGAAATTTCCCGCCGCCTTTTTTGCAAAAACGCGAAAAAAATTTGAAAAACCCCTTGACAAACCCGTTTCTACTGTATATACTGTATATACACAGTTATTCACAGAGGTGACGGGATTGAGCCTTTTTATCGAAAACCGAAGCGGAATCCCCATTTACGAGCAGGTGTACGGTCAAATCAAAGCGCAAATCATCAGCGGCGCGCTGGCGGCGGACGCGCCCCTGCCGTCCATACGGAACCTCGCGAAGGACTTGCGCATCAGCGTCATCACGACCAAGCGGGCGTACGACGAACTGGAAAAAGAGGGGTTCCTCTACACCGTCGCGGGGAAAGGCTGTTTCGTCGCCCCGAAAAACGTCGAACTGCTCCGGGAGGACGCTTTGCGGAAAATCGAGGAGCACTTCGACAAAATCCTGCAACTTGCCGCAAGTTGCGACCTGAAAACGGCGGACCTCGTCGAGATGCTCCGCACCGCGGCAAAGGAGGCATTATGAACGCAATCGAACTCAAGGACCTTTCCAAATC
>CANQTR010000076.1 GCA_947626805.1 uncultured Clostridia bacterium | reverse complement strand
AGAGAAAAATGGCGAAGGCGGCGTCAGAAGTGGCGCAAGCCGAGCCATTTTTCGATGAAAGGGGGGTATTCGGGGGGGGGGAAACACAGAACAAGGTGGAGCGTAGCGACGCCGCCGTGATTGTGTTTGCCACCCGAAAGTCGTTCGCGCGCGAACAGGGGGTGTCACACATTCGTAGCACGTCCGCATACGAAGAACGCGGACGATTTTTCGCCATTCTGCAAACGGCGGTCACTTTTCCGAAACCGGGCTGTCCCACAGCGCCGTCGACGCGACGCGGTACGTCCGTTCCTTCGCCTTCGCGATATCCGCTTCCACGTCCATGCCGTACCGCGCTTTGCGGAAGGAAAGGTTCTGCATCCACTGCCGCTTTAGGTCGAACCCTTCCGGCACGACGTAGAAGTCGTCGCTCCCCGCCGGCTCGCCGAACGTCGACACCGAATCGAAAAAGAAATAGTAGGAATTTTTGGCGTAGTACCAGTTGACGCTCGCGTTCCGTTTCTGCAGGTCCCCGATTTTGGCGGGGTTCTGCCGATTGAGCACGGCGGACACCGGCACCCCGTCCGCGAACGCCTGCCGAAGTTCCAAACAGGACAGCGGATTCGCGCCGTCGGAGAAGTAACTGCCGTAGGTGGGGTCGAGCGCGACCCACTTCCCGCGTTTGCGGTCGTAAATTTCCGTGACCACATGGTTGTCCCCGTCGTAGGGGGAGCAGGGCATTCCGCCGCACCGACGCGCGTAGATACCGAGCGAAAGACAGCACTCCGCCAAAATCTTCGCCTTGTTCAGGCAGTTAATCCCGACGTCTGGCTTTTCAAAGCAGTACTCCAGCAACGCGAGCGAATTGCAGGCGATATGGTTATCGTAATCGCCCTTGTGTTTCAGCCGCGGGGCAAGCCAACGGCACAGCCGGAGCGCCCGCTCGAAATCCCCGCCCGTTCCCGCGACCCGCTCGACGGGATACCGCTCCCGCAATTGCGCGAATTCCGGGCAGTCAAAGACGTACGCGATTTGCAGCGGTTCCCCCGCCGCAAGCGCCGGCGCGTTGAAAATCCCTCCGCCGAAAATATCCGTTACATACGCATACGGAAACGTTCCGTTCTCTTTCGACGCCATGAAAAATCCTCCCTTCCGTCGAATCCACGCACAGTATACCGCAAATCCCCCGCCTTGTCAACCCCTTTTTCCGGTTTCCGGTCCGTCAAAAAAGCCGCCTCCTGTTCGCGAACAAACAGAGGGCGGTTTTTGCTCATTCGTAATGCGTCCACATACTCAAAACGCGTACCACACGGGCTTCCCCGTCGACCTGATACAGCAGGCGGTGCTGATAATTGATTCTCCGCGAATAAATCCCCGCGAAATCGCCGACCAGCTTTTCATACGGCGGCGGATTCCGGAACGGATTTTCCGCCAAAACCCGCAAAAGCTCCTTCGCCTTGCGGTCCAAGTGCGCGGCTTTCAGCAAGGGGACGTGCCCCACTGCCTTTTTGGAAAGCCTTACCTCATACGCCATCGTGCGCCTACCATTCGACCCGGTCAAGCGGAACAAACGCTTCGTTCGGCTGGTCCTTCGCTTCCAGCACCTCCGCGACCGTTTTCGGGTGCGAAAGCAGGTAGAGCGTTTCCATCATCGCGTCGTAGTCGCTCTTGCTCATCACGACGGCGCTGCCGTCCTTGGTCGTCACGTCAATCACGTCGTTATACGCGATTGCCGAACGGACGTATTCAAACAGGTTCTTCCGAAAATTCGTGATGCTCGTCGATGTCATGTTTTTTCCCTCCCGTTCCTATTCTGTGTACAGTATACTGTACATATTCCCACTTTGTCAACCCTTTCCCGCCCCGCAATTGTAAACATTTTATGAACGACCGCCGGTTCCCCCGTTCCCGAAAAAAATTTCCGAACCCCCTTTACAAGTCCGGATTTTTCTGGTATGATAAAAGTAGAAAATCTTCCTATAATAATAGTGCATACAAAGGAGAACACCATGGAACACGTTTACGCTTGCAAAGGGACCTGCTCCCGCTTCATCTACTTCGACCTCGACGAAAACCACGTCATTCGCTCCGTCCGTTTCGACGGCGGCTGCAACGGCAACCTGCAGGGCATCTCGCGGCTGGTCGTCGGGCAGAAAGCCGAGGACGTCATCGAACGCATCGAGGGCGTGAAGTGCGGCATGAAGCAGACTTCCTGCCCCGACCAGCTTTCCCGCGCCCTTCGCGAGGCGCTTGCGGAGGCGGATTCATGAACGCCGACCTGCTTGCCGCCGCCCGCCGGGAATACGAGCGCTGGCGGAACGCCCTGACGGGTGCGGAACGCGCCGAACTGGACGGAATCCAAAACGACGACGAGGAAATCCTCGCCCGATTCGGGCTGCCCATGCAGTTCGGCACGGCGGGGCTCCGCAGCACGATGTCCCTCGGCATCTCGCGCATGAACGTCTACACGGTCGCCCAGACGACCAAGGCGCTCTCCGCGCTGGTCCTCGCTTCGAACGGGCAGGAACGCGGCGTCGCGATTAGTTACGACAGCCGCCGCAACTCCGCCCGCTTCGCCGAGACCGCCGCCCGCGTTCTCGCCCACGACGGCGTGCGCGTCTACCTGTTCGACGGCATTCGCCCGACCCCGGAGCTTTCCTTCGCGATTCGGCACCTCGGCTGCATTTCCGGCATCAACGTCACCGCCTCCCACAATCCCAAGGAGTACAACGGCTACAAGGTCTACTGGGAGGACGGCGCGCAGCTCCCGCCCGAACACGCTTCCCGCGTTTCCGAGCTCGCTTCGTCCATCGACCCGCTGACCGTCCCGCTCGCGGGTGCGGATTCCCCGCTGATTCGCCCGCTCTCGGCGGAAACCGACGACGCGTTCCTTTCCGCCGTCCTCGCGTCGCGCCTATCCCCGTCGCTCGACGTCGCATGGGGCGAGCGCCTGCGCATCGTCTACACCCCGCTCCACGGCACCGGCTACCGGCTGATTCCCGAATGCCTCCGCCGCGCGGGCTTTACGAACCTACGCGTCGTCGAGGAGCAGGCGGTTCCCGACGGGGATTTCCCGACCGTCGCGTCGCCCAACCCGGAAAACGACGCCTGCTTCGCCCGCGCGGTCGACCTGATTCGGCGCGAACACCTCCCGTGCGACCTTTTGCTCGCGAGCGACCCGGACGCGGACCGCATCGGCGTCGCCGTGCCGGACGAAAACGGCGAATTCCACGCCCTCCACGGCAACCGTATCGGGGAACTGCTGATTGACTATATCCTGACCGCCCGCGAAACGGCGAACGCCCTGCCCGCCAACGGGTGCGCGATTCGTTCCATCGTTTCCACCCCGCGATTCGACGCCATTTGCGACAGCCACGGCGTTTCGCACGTCAGCGTCCTGACCGGGTTCAAGTATATCGGCGAAAAGATGACCGAATGGGAGCGCACCGGGGAGCACACCTTCCTGTTCGGCTACGAGGAGAGCCACGGCTACCTGCCCGGTCCCTACGCCCGCGACAAGGACGCCGTCGGCGCGTCCCTCCTGCTCGCCGAAGTCGCCTGCTACCACCGCTCCCGCGGGCGTTCCCTGCCCGACGCGCTCCGCGAATTGGACGAGCGGTACGGCTGTGCCCGCGAGTCCGGGTTCTCGGTCACCGTTTCCGGGCTCGACCCGATGGCTGTCATGCACGCGCGTATGGCGTCCCTTCGCGAGCACGGCGTCGACGCCCTCGACGGCGACCCGGTCGTTTGCGTCCGCGATTACCTGTCCCGCGTGTCCCGCGGTCGCGACGGCGCGGAGACCCCGCTCGAACAGCCGTCCTCCGACGTGCTGTATTTTGAGCTCGCGTCCGGGTCCGCGTTCGCCGTTCGACCGTCCGGTACCGAGCCGAAAATCAAGGTCTACCTCTTCGCCCGCGGTGCCGACCCCGCCGCCGCCCGCGCCCGCCTCGACCGCCTCGCCGCCGCGGCAAAATCCCTGCTCGGCGCGTAAGGCGCGTACGGGGTACGGGGGTACGAGGAGTACGGGGAGTACGCGCGGGGAACGCCGTTCCCCGCTCCCCTATTTGTGGTCCCGGTCGCGCGCGAATTTCCGTTTGCGGGGCAACCGCGCCCCGCATTTTCCGATTTGCCGCTTTACAAAGCGCCAAATCGGAAAAACCACGGAAATTCGTTCGGATTTTCACCCCTCTGCTCCCAAATTGCCGCCCTTTTCGGCGACCCAAATTTACAGACAAGAAAACGGACCCGAAAAGGGGTCCGTTTCTTTGTGAAAGAAACTTGCCAAAGAGCCGTCGTGAAATTACAGCAAAGTCTCGACTTGTTTTTCCGCTTCCAAACAAGCCAGCAAATGTTCCATATTCGCGAGCATACGGGGGTAATGGAACGGACCCTTCCACATGGAGCCCTTCTGGGTATGGGAAACGGTGCCGTCCTTATGCAGATAGCCGTACCATTCGCCGTAAGTAGAATCGGTGAAATGCCCGAACGCGTAGGCGTGGACCTTCTCGAAGAGCTTCCAATAGGACTCCTCGCCCGTGATGCTGTACGCGAGCAGAGCGCCGATGAGCGCCTCGTCGTGGACCCACCAGAGTTTCATATCGTGTTCGAGCTGTTCCGGCGGGCGCCCGTTGACGTCGGTGAAGTAAATATATCCGCCGTACTCCTTATCCCAGCCCCAATCGGAGGAGCAGTTGAAGATTTTGAGCGCGGTCTTAAGCAGGGATTCGTCCTTCGTGGTCAGGTACTGGTTCATCAGGAACCAGCTGTTTTCCATGGAATGCCCGGGGTTGATGGTGCGTCCGGCGGGCGTATCGATGAATTCCCCGTTCGGACCGGTCGTTTCCAGCACGCACCCGAGTTCCGGTTTCCAATGCACGCGGAGGATAAAGTTCGCCATTTCGTCGGCGACGGCGGTATAGTACCGTTTCTTTTCCGGGTCCTTGACACAGCGGCGGAGCAATTGCGCGGAGGAAACCAGCACCATCGGCACGGCGACGGCGTCCTCGGCACGCGTGGACGCGTAGGACTTCGGGGTGATTTTGTACGGGTCGCATGACGGGTCGCGGAACATAGCGAGCATCCGCTCGAAGCAGTCGCAAGCCTTCTGCACATACCGTTCGTCGTTCATCATCAACCCGTACTCCGCCATACCGAGAACGTAGAAGCTCTCGGTGAACATATACCGGCGCTTGCGGAGCGGTTTCCCGTCGCGGGCGAGCGTGAAGAACATCCGCCCGTCGGAATCGGCGATGTACTTCTCCATGAAGTCCGCGCCGCTCTTTGCGGCTTCGACCCACTCGTCCCGCTTGCCGTAGCGGTTGCAGAGCATGGAGAACGTCCACAGGCAGCGCCCCTGGAACCAGCCGGACTTATCCGTCGAGTAGAGTTTGCCCGCGCGGTCGATACAGGTCATGTACCCGCCGTAGGTGCGGTCGAGCAGTTCGCTCTGCATCCAGAAGGGGATGCAGTCGTCGAGCAGCCGGTCGCGGTAGAAGGTCTTGTAGGAGGAGATGAGTTGCTTTCTTTTGGCGTCCATGGATAAACGTCCTTTCTCGTTTTGGAAAACGGTGCCTTTTTCTGTATTGTACCGCTTTTTTTCGTTCTTGTCAATCGGATTCGGAGAAAATATTTGACAAAAGGGTTTCTTTGTGATAGAATGAAACCGGCGTTGGGTCAGCACAAGCGATAAACGTCGGCTTTCCGACGTTTGCGTCATTCCGTTGACGCAAGTCAAAGATTTTTGCAAGGGGGATCTGTATGTTCGCGATACGGCGGAAAACGGTCGGACTGCTCGCCGGGGTGCTCGCGCTGTGCGTCCTGCTCGGCGGGTGTTCCCTCTCCGTGGAATCCGTCATGAAGGACCTCAAGGCGTACATCAACGGCGAGGAACCGTCCGAACCGCCCGAAGGGTTTGTCGAATCCAAGGAGAACGACGCGTATTCCTACGACGTCTACGACGACCACATCGTCCTGACCGGCTACAAGGGCGAATCCGTCGCCGTGACCGTGCCGGAGCAAATCGACGGTCTGCCGGTGACGGTCGTCGGCGGGCTCGCCTTCTACTACGGCGCGGCGGTCGAGAGCGTCAGCCTGCCGTCCACCGTGACCGAGCTCGCGGAGAACGCGTTCTACTACTGCCGCTCGCTCAAGAGCGTCAGCCTGCCGGATTCCGTCGTCACGCTCGGCGACAAGTGCTTTTCGTGGTGTTCGTCGCTGACCGTCCTGACCCTCCCGTCCGGCGTGACCGCCATTCCGGATTACTGTTTCAACGAATGCGCTTCTCTGGAAACGCTGAACCTGCCGGGCGGCGTCGTATCCGTCGGCGTGCGCGCGTTTTCCGGGTGCAAACGGCTCGCGAAGGTATCCTTCGGGAAGTCGCTGACGTCCGTCGGCGCGCTCGCGTTCCGCGATTGCGAAAGCCTGCCGGTTCTGACCCTGCCGGGAGAATGCACGGTCGGGCAGGGCGCGTTTACGGGCTGTGCGGACGCGTTCGGCGTCGTGACCGAGCGGAATTCCGTCTGCTGGCAGGCGCTCTGGGACATGGGCGTCCCCGTCGGCACGAGCGAAACCGCCCTGACGAAAAACCCCGCGTTCGGTCTGCCCGACGAATCCGGCGCGTCGACCGACCCCTCCACCGAAACGACTACGACAGAAGAATAAAAAAAGGACTGGAAACAAAGCAACATGGAACCGCTTTCTTTAAACGTATTACGGGAAAAATTCCTCTCGTTCTTCGAGAGCAAAGGGCATTTGCGGCTGGACTCTTTCCCGCTCGTCCCGCAGGACGACAACTCGCTCCTGCTCATCAACGCCGGCATGGCGCCGCTGAAGAAGTACTTCACCGGCGAGAAACTGCCCCCGCGCAAGCGCGTGACGACCTGCCAGAAGTGCGTGCGGACGCTGGACATCGACAACGTCGGCAAGACCGCCCGCCACGGCACGTTTTTCGAAATGCTCGGCAATTTCTCGTTCGGGGATTACTTCAAATCCGAGGCGATTCCGTGGGCGTGGGAATTCCTGACGAAGGTGCTGGAAATCCCGGCGGACCGGCTCTATCCGAGCGTCTACGTCGAGGACGACGAGGCGATTGAGGTCTGGGAGAAGGTCGGCGTCCCGCGCGAGCGCATTACGCGCCTCGGCAAGGAGGACAACTTCTGGGAGATTGGGTCGGGTCCGTGCGGTCCCTGTTCGGAAATTTACTTCGACCGGGGCGAAACCTACGGTTGCGGCAAGCCGACTTGCGGGGTCGGGTGTGATTGCGACCGCTTCATCGAGATTTGGAACATCGTGTTCACGCAATTCGAGGGCGACGGCAACGGGAACTACGTCCGGCTCGCCCACCCGAACATCGACACCGGCATGGGGCTCGAACGGCTCGCTTGCGTCATGCAGGGGGTCGGCAACCTGTTCGAGGTGGACACGGTCCGCAACATCATGGCGAAGGTGTGCGAATTCGCCGGCGTGACCTACGGCGCGTCCGCGTCGGCGAACGACGTGTCCCTGCGCGTCATCACCGACCACATCCGCACGGCGACCTTCCTGATCGGCGACGGCGTCCTGCCGTCCAACGAGGGACGCGGGTACATCCTGCGCCGGGTCCTGCGGCGTGCGGCGCGGCACGGTCGTCTGCTCGGCATCGAAGGACCCTTCCTGTCCGAGCTCTGCGAAACCGTCATCCACGAGAACGCGGGCGCGTACCCCGAGCTGGTCGAGCGGCGGGACTACATCCGCCGGATCATCGGCATCGAGGAGGAGCGCTTCCGCCAGACGCTGGACGCGGGGCTGTCCATTCTCGAAAAGATGATCCGTGACGCGAAGTCCGCCGGCAAAACCGTCCTCGACGGGGCGGACAGCTTCCGCCTCTACGAC
>CANQTR010000075.1 GCA_947626805.1 uncultured Clostridia bacterium | reverse complement strand
CCGGACGGGTGGGCGACGCGGTTGGCGAGTTCGCCGTCGTCGGTCAGCAGCAGCAGACCTTCGCTGTCCTTATCCAGCCGCCCGACCGGGTAGAGGTACCCGTCGTAGCCGTTTTCCCGCGCGAGGTCGACGACGGTCTTTCGCCCGTGTTCGTCCGAGCGGGTCGACAGCACCCCGGCGGGTTTGTTGAGCAGCAGGCAGATTTTGCGCCTGTGCGCGGGCGTCAGCGGTTCGCCGCGATAGGTAATGCGGTCCTTTTGCGGGTCGACACGGTCGCCGAGCAGGGCGACCCGCCCGTTGACCGCGAACTGCCCCTCCCGAATCGCCGTTTCGGCGGCCCGGCGGGACATCAGTCCGCAAGCGGACACATATTTTTGCAGTTTTTCGTCGCTTGCCATTTGCCATTCCTTACTTTATTCTTTCGCGCCGAACAGTTTTTCCCAGAAGGACAGCCGCCGCACCGGGGCGTCCTCGTCCGCGCACAGCGGAACCGTTCCGAGCGTCTGCCCGTTCCATGTGAACACGACGCGACCCACCGCGTCGCCCTCCCGCACGCCGGCGTAGACGAACGCGGGCGTTTCCACTTTCGCGTCCGCCGTTTCGCCCTTCGGCAGGCAGGCGGTCGATTCCGCGACCCCCGCCGAAAGCGCGAGGAACGGCCGTTTCCCGCCGACGAGCGGCAGGAACAGCCCGTCGCCGACCCGCAGCGGGACCGCCTCGAACCGGTCGAATCCCCGGTCGAGCAGGGACGTGTGGGTGGCCGAAATATTGGTATCCCCGAGCGTCACGGCAATCAGCGTCAGCCCGTCCCGTTCCGCGGCGGTCACGAAACACTTGCCGTCCGCCGTCGTCCAGCCGGTTTTGACGCCAATCAGCCCGTCGTATCGGGTCAGGATCGGGTTGTGGTTGGTCAGCGAACGGGCGCCCGGCTGGTCCTGATAGGGGATTTTCATGCGATAGGTCGAAACGATTTCGCGGAAGAGCGGGTTGCGGAGCGCCTCCCGCGTCAGCAGGGCGAGTTCCCGCGCGGTCGTGTAATGCCCGGCGGCGGAAAGCCCGTGCGGATTGGCGAAATGCGTCCGCGTCAGCCCGAGCGACTTCGCCTTCGCGTTCATGCGTTCGGCGAACGCCTCGACGCTCCCGTCGCAAGCGATTGCGAGCGTTTCCGCCGCGTCGTTGCCGCTTTCGAGCAGCAGCCCGTACAGCAGTTGTTCGACCGTCAAATGTTCCCCGACCTGCAGATACAGCGAACTGCCCTCCGCGCCGGTCATTTCCGGCGTGATCGTCACGACGGTTTCCGGCGGCAGCGTTTCCAGCACGACGAGCGCCGTCATGATTTTGGTCGTGCTCGCCATGCCGCGCTGCATATCCGCGTTTTGCGCGAACAGGACGCTCCCGCTCGCCGCGTCGATGAGAATCGCGCTCCCGGCGTTCACGCCGTACCCGCCTTCCGCGCCGTAAGCGGAAAGGTCCAGCGCCGCGACTCCGACGTCGGACGGCGTTTCCCCGTCCGCGCCGACCGGCGACGACGGCGGAAAGAGCGGCAGCGCCATTCCCGCGCACAGCAGTACGGCGCACAGCAGGAACGGCAGGACCCGTTTTCTCCAAATTTTCATAGAGCATTCCCCCGCAAGTATCCTATGCGGGGCGAACGACCGGCAGAACGCGCATACGCACTCTGCCACGCATTCAGTATACAGCAAAACACGCAAAAAGTCAAGAGATTTTGCAGAAACATTGCAAAGTCCTCGAAAAAATTCCTTTTCCGACCGTCCGCGCCCTTGCAATTCCGCCGAAACTGTGCTACAATGCTTGCAGAACCAATCTTTTTTCCGAAACGGAGGAAATCCTTATGCGGATTCTGGTAACGGGCGGGACCGGTTATATCGGTTCCCACACTTGCGTGCAGCTGCTCGAACGCGGGGACGACGTGGTCGTCGTGGACAATCTTTGCAATTCCGAAGCGTCCGTGGTCGAACGCTTGCGGGAAATCACCGGCAGGGCGCCGGCGTTCTACCCGGTCGACATGCGCGACCGCGGCGCGCTGGAAACCGTTTTCACCGCGCACGAGCCGGAGGCGGTCATTCACTTCGCCGGGCTCAAGGCGGTCGGCGAATCGGTCGCAAAGCCGCTCGAATACTACGAAAACAACCTCTCCGGGACGCTCGTCCTGCTCGACGTCATGCGCGCGCACGGCTGCCGGAAAATCGTCTTTTCCTCGTCGGCGACGGTGTACGGGACGCCCGCGTCCGTGCCGATTCGCGAAGATTTCCCGACCGGCGGGACCACCAATCCCTACGGCACGACCAAACTCTTCCTGGAGCGTATCCTGACCGACCTGCAGAAGGCAGACCCCCGCTGGAGCGTCGCCCTGCTTCGGTATTTCAACCCCATCGGGGCGCACGAGAGCGGCAAAATCGGCGACAACCCGACCGGCACGCCGAACAACCTCATGCCGTACATCACGCGCGTCGCGAAGGGCGTTCTGCCGGTGCTTTCGGTCTACGGCGACGACTACCCGACCCCGGACGGCACCGGCGTGCGGGACTATATCCACGTCGAGGACCTCGCCGCCGGGCACCTCGCGGTCCTGCCGAAACTGGACGAACCGGGCGTGCATATTTACAACCTCGGGACCGGCGTCGGGTACAGCGTGCTGGACATCGTTCACGCGTTCGAGCGCGCGACCGGGGTCAGGGTGCCGTACCGCGTCGTTCCCCGCCGTCCGGGGGACATCGCCGAATGCTGGTCCGACCCGTCCCGCGCGGAAGCGGAACTCGGCTGGAAGGCCGTGCGGACGCTTGAGGAGATGTGCCGCTCGTCCTGGAACTTTGAAAAGTCCAAGGCGTAACGGGGGAGGGGAGAACCGTGTCCTCTGCAATGGTCCATCTGACCTGTGCGAAATGCTATGACCCGTCCGCGCCCACGCTGTTCTACACCGGCAACATCGCCCCCGACCTCATCGGCGACCGCGTCGCGAAGGACCGCACGCACTTCCGGGGGGTGCCCGACCGGTTCGACGCGCTTCGCCGGTTCGCGTGCGGGCTGGACCTGTCCGACCCGTTTTCCCGCGGGGTGCTTCTGCACCTGTTCCTCGACCTGCATTGGGACCGCGAGGGGTACGATGCGTATCAGACCGCCCACGGTTCCGAGCCGGACTGGTTTTTTCGCTATCGGCGGGAGATTTTCCTCGCCGGCGCGTACCTCTACCACCACGACCCGTCCGCGCCCGCCCTGTTCCTCGCCATGAGCCGGACCTTCCTGCCCGACCCGTCGGGGACGTATCCTTGCGGCGTGACGCGGGGCGGTCTGCAGGATTTCGTGTCCCGGACGTGGTACGGGATGCTCGACGCGGCGGACGCGTATTCGCTTGCGTTTCCGCCGGCGTTCGTCCGGCAGTTCGTCGCGTTCGTCGCCGACGAGTTCCGCAAGGCGTTCGGGAGCGCGTGAGCGGGCGGAAGAGTAAGGAAGGGTTGCCATGCGTATCGTCAAAATCGTCCTCACCGGCGGACCTTGCGCCGGAAAATCCACCTCGCTGCACCGTATCCGGGACGCCTTCACGGCGCTGGGATACAACGTCCTGCTGGTCTCGGAAACGGCGACCGAACTGATTGACGGCGGCGTCGCCCCGTGGACCTGCCGCTCCCGCGCGGATTTTCAGAATTGCCGTATGCGCCTGCAAACGGAAAAAGAGGCTGTCTACGAGCAGGCGGCGGCGGTTATACCGGGCGAAAAGACGCTGCTTGTTTGCGACCGCGGCACGCTGGACAACCGGGCGTACCTGACCGACGCGGAATTTTCCCGCGTCCTCGCCGACCTCGGAAAGACCGAGGGGGACTTGCGGAACGGCTACGACGCGGTCTTTCATCTGGTCACCGCCGCGAAGGGCGCGGAGGCGTTCTACACGACGGAGAACAACCCGGCGCGCGTCGAAACGGCGGCGGAAGCCGCCCGTCTGGACGACAGACTGCTTTCCGCGTGGGTCGGGCACCCGCATTTCCGCGTCATCGACAATTCCACCGATTTCGAGGGGAAAATGGAGCGGCTCCTCGCGGAGATACGGGCGTTCCTCGGCGAGCCGGAACCGTTCGAAATCGAGCGGAAGTTCCTCATCGAATACCCGGACGTCCGCGCGCTGGAACGCGACCCGTTCTGCCGCCGCGTGGAAATCCTGCAAACCTACCTGACCGCGCCGGCGGGGGAGGAGCGTCGCTTGCGCCGGTGGAGCGCGGACGGCGGGTCCGCCTGTTTCCTGACGGTCAAGCGGGCGGTTTCCGGCGTCAAGCGGGCGGAACACGAGCGGAGAATCCCCGAGGACGAGTACCTTCGGCTGCTGTCGGACGCCGACGCATCCAAACGGCAGATCCGCAAGACGCGGTACTGTCTGCTTTCCGAAAACCGGTGTTTCGAAATCGACCTCTACCCGTTCTGGCAGGACAAAGCGATTGCCGAAATCGAACTGCTCGACGAGCGCGAAACGGTGACTTTCCCCGCGCAACTTCGGGTGATTCGGGAGGTGACCGGCGACGAGCGGTACCGGAATGCGACCCTCGCCGCCCTGTGAGACTTCCTATTATATGTTTTTTGGGGGACAAGCACGGTCG
Organism: uncultured Clostridia bacterium; assembly: GCA_947626805.1. Taxonomy (GTDB): domain Bacteria; phylum Bacillota; class Clostridia; order Oscillospirales; family CAG-382; genus Coliplasma. Next base: position 3,664 of record CANQTR010000075.1, on the reverse strand, counting down.
CCGCGACCGCATTTGTCCCCCAAACGTTGTTTTTTTGATACGGTTCCCTACGGGAGCCGCTTTTCCGCTTGCGGACCGAGGGGCAGCAGCACGATTTTCCCCAGCCGGTCGAGCGTGCCGAGCAGCGGCGGCAGTTTTTCGCCGATTTCCGCGAGCCGCTTTTCACTCATCCACGGGAAACAGAAAACGTCCTTCCCCTGGCTGTACGCCACGGCAGCCATCGCTTGCGGCAGTTCGTTCCCCATATCGGTGAGCGGGCGGTCGAACCGTTCCGGCGAAATGCCGAAAAGCGCCTGCACCTCCTCCAGCGACTGCCCGGAACGGGTCCTTCGCAAACCGTTCTGAATCAGCCGGCACACCGGCGCGGTCTTGGCGAACAGCGGATAGGACCTGTCGAGGTAGCAGGCGAAACGGGCGAATTCCTCAAGGGACAGCGTATTCCCGTTCACCGTCACCGTCGGCGGTTCGGACAGGGAGAAATACTTCGGGGTATGGCAGTACATGGACAGCAGGTAACTGACCGCCCACACCCCGGAATCGATGTCCCCGACCAGACGGTGTACCCCCGGCGCGAACGCGCAATGAAACTCCCCGTCGAATCCGTCCGACGCGGTATAATACACGGATTTACAGAGCACACGTCCCCGCTTCAGGGTGAGTTCGAGCAACTGTACGGACTTCATAGGTTTCCCTCCCTTTGCCTTCATCATAGCACGATTTGTCCGTCTTGTCAAGCCACAGGGGGCGTCGGTGGGAAAAGGATTTACGGTTTGTTCAAAAAAACCTGCAAAAAATTCACGATTCCTGCCCGGAACGTTTCATTTTTTCGGCGTATACTCAAAGAAAAACGACGGGGAGGCGTGGCAAAATGAAGAAACGCGCGTTGGTTTCGCTGCTGCTCGCGGCGGGATTACTCGCCGCGTGCGGGGCGGAGCAGGTGCGTCCGCTTTCATCGGATTCGTCGTCGACGCTTTCGGATTCGGCGGGGACGGAGAGCGCGGGAAGCGTTTCGGCGGCTTGGACGGACGCGGAACAGTTCACCGACCGCGACCGCCGCACGTCCTACGACGACGAGGACGCCGTGCGAATCCTGCTGCAGGGCGCGACGGCGGCGTGCGAAAGCGAAAACGTGACGGTGGACGGCGGGACCGTGACGATTCGGGCTGAGGGAACGTATCTGCTTTCCGGCACGCTCGACGACGGGCAGATACGCGTTGACGCCGGGGAAAACGACAAACTGCAACTGGTGTTCGACGGGGTGACCGTCAGCAGTTCCTCGTCCGCCGCCCTGTATATCCGCGAGGCGGACAAGGTGTTCGTCACGCTTGCGGCGGGCAGCGAGAACGCCCTTTCGAACGGCGGGACCTTCGTTTCGGACGGCGAAACGAACGTCGACGGGGCGGTGTTCTCGAAGCAGGACCTGACCTGCAACGGCGAAGGGCGACTGACCGTCACGTCGCCGGGCGGGCACGGGGTGGTCTGCAAGGACGATTTGGTGCTGACCGGCGGGACCTATACCGTGAGCGCCGGTTCGCACGGGCTGGACGTGAACGACAGCGTCCGCGTCGACGGCGCTTCGCTTTCGCTGGAAGCGGGGAAAGACGGCATACACGTCGAGAACGAGGAGGACGAATCGCTCGGATACTTCTACCTCGCGGGCGGGTCGGTGTCCGTCGTTTCGGGCGGCGACGGCATCAGCGCGAGCGGTTTGGTTCGGGTGTCCGGCGGGGACGTGACGGTCACGGCAGGCGGCGGGCATGAGAACGGTCCGCAACATACGTCCGGCGGTTTCGGCGGACCGGGGCGGGACCGCGTTTCGGTTTCCGATTCCGATTCGACGGAGAGCCGGAAGGCAATCAAGGCGGACGGCGGTCTGCTGCTCGACGGCGGGACGTTCCTGCTCGACAGCGCCGACGACGCGCTGCATTCCGACGGCGATATCACGGTCACGGGCGGGGACTTCACGGTTTCGAGCGGGGACGACGGGTTTCACGCCGACGGAACGCTGACGGTTTCCGGCGGGACGATTCGCATCGAAACCAGTTACGAGGGGCTCGAGGGGCTGCACGTGGCGGTCTCCGGCGGGGACATTCGGCTGACGGCGGACGACGACGGCGTCAACGCGGCGGGCGGCACGGACGGCAGCGGATTCGGCGGCGGATTCGGCAACGACCGGTTCGGCGGCGGTCGCGGTCCCGGCGGACCGACCGGCGGGACGGGCTCCTCCGACGGTTCCGTCGTCATTTCCGGCGGGACGCTGTCCGTCGTCGCTTACGGCGACGGAATCGACTCGAACGGTTCGCTGGAAATCACCGGCGGGGACGTGACGGTCGTCGGTCCGACGCAAGGGGACACCGCCACGCTGGATTTCGACACCACCGGGCGTATCACCGGCGGACGGTTCGTCGGCACGGGCGGCGCCGGAATGGCGCAAACGTTCGGCGATTCGTCGCAAGGGGTCGTCGCTTTGCGGGTCGGCGAGCAGTCCGCCGGGACGGAAATCGTCCTTTCGGACGGCGGGGAGACACTGTTGACCGTTTCTCCGCCGCTCCCGTACGCGGTGGTGATTCTCAGCCTGCCCGAACTGGTCAAGGGCAGGACGTACACGGTCTCGATTGGCGCGTACACCGGCGAATTCGAGGCAAGTTAACGTTTCGATTTTACAATATCCATTCCGATTTCTGAACAAACGGGTCGTTCCGCGCGGGCGGCCCGTTTGTTTCTTTTTAAACGCATTTTACGCCACAAATGAACGCACGAAGTGTACAATTTTTGATTTTTTGAGAAAAATTTTGCGAAAACGCTTGACTTTTCCGAAAAGCGGGCGTATACTGTGTTCATCATTCGGCTAATAAATCAAAAAAATGAACGTGCGGCGGCAAAGGGCAAACGGACGCGGTGCGTTCGGAAACGGTTCGAATCCGCGCGAAAGGAGAACAAACGGTGAAGCTCGCGATTCTGTCCGACCTGCACGGCAACCTTGAAGCGACGCGAGAAGTCGGCGAGGCGCTCGAACGGGAAAAGCCGGACGGGCTGGTACTGCTCGGCGACCTGATCGACTACGGAATGTGCTCGAACGAGGTGGTTTCGCTCGTGCGCGGGTGGGCGTTCCCGGTGCTTTGCAATTTGCGGGGCAACCACGAGCAGGCGGTCCTGACCGGCGATTTTTCCCGCTTTTCGACCGAGCGCGGGCGGCAGAGCGCGCGCTACACGCAAAGCGTCCTGACCGACGACACGCTCGCGTACTTGCGCGGGCTGACCGACGGACCGTGCGCGTTCGACGCGGACGGGGCGCGCTGTTTCGCGCTGCACGGAAGCCCGGACGACGTGTACTGGGGGTCGATTCGCCCCGGTGTGCAGGCGGACGCGTGCCGGGAATACGACTACGTTTTTTCCGGGCATTCCCACCTGCCGCACTATTTTGAGGTCTACTACCCGTCGGACGACCCGTCCTTCCGCAACCGCAAACGGACGGCGTTCCTCAACCCCGGCTCGGTCGGACAGCCCCGCAACCATATCCCGCACGCACAGTTCGCCCTGCTCGACACGGCGACCGGCGACTTGCGCCTGCAAAAAGTACCGTATGACGTCGCCGCGGAGCAGAGGACGTTCCGCGGGCAGACGGACGATTTTTACCGAGAAAGGCTGGAAAAAGGCATATGAA
>CANQTR010000074.1 GCA_947626805.1 uncultured Clostridia bacterium | reverse complement strand
GCGGTCATCGGGAGCGTGAAACCGAAGAATCTGGTCCACGTCCTGCTCAACAACAACGCCCACGAGAGCGTCGGCGGCATGCCGACGGCGGCGGGGAGCGTCGACCTGCCCGCGGTCGCGAAGGCGTGCGGCTATCCGCGCGTCCTGACGGTGCGGACGGCGGCGGAACTGGAAAATGCCCTGCAGGAAGTGCGGGAGTGCCGCGAACTGACCTTCCTGGAAATCAAATGCGCCATCGGCGCCCGCGCGGACCTCGGTCGCCCGACGACGAGCACGCTCGAAAACAAGAACGCGTTCATGTCTTTCCTGAACGGGTGAATTTTCAATAAATATCGTCCCGGAGGCGGACATGTGCCGCCGGAGGGACACATCAAGAGAAAACCGGCGAAGGCGGCGTCAGAAGTGGCGCAAGCCGAGCCGGTTTTCGACGAAGAGGGGGTTTTCGGGGGGGAAACACAGAGCAAGGCGGCGCGGCAACAAAGTCTACGACGTAGTCGTGTCGCGACGACGACGCGATTGTGGTTCCCCCCCGAATATTACGGCGCACCGCGCCGGCAGATAACACCGAAACCCGTACCGCCCGTCCGCGACCTTCGACGCGCGGTACACATACGCCCCGTCCACGCGACCGAACCCGCCGAACCGCTCGTCGTCCGACGAGAACAGCACGCGGTACCTGCCCGCCGACGGCGCGGGAATAAAGCAGGACGCGAAGGATTGCGTCGGGTGGAAGTTGAAGGCGAACAGCACCGACCCTTTCGCGTAGACGATTCGCTTGTCCGCTTGCGAGACCTCCAGCCGCCGTGTTTTCTTTTCCAGAATCCGCTCGTCGCGGAGCAGGGTCGTCATCGCCCGGTCGAACGCCTGCAGTTCCCCGTAGCGTAGGAAACCGTTGTCGGCGAGGCTCCATTGGCGGCGGCAGTAGGCGTAGGACCAGCCGTTGCCCTCGCGGGGGAAGTCAATCCATTCCGGGTGCCCGAACTCGTTGCCCATGAAGTTGAGGTAGGCTTCTCCGGCGAGCGTGGCGGTCAGCAGGCGAATCATCTTGTGCAGGGCGACCCCGCGGTCGATGATGGCGTTTTGCGAGCGTTTCTCCATGCCTGTGTACATCTCCGCGTCGCACAGGCGGAACAGCAGGGTCTTGTCCCCGACGAGCGCCTGGTCGTGGGATTCGCAATAGCCGACGTTTTTTTCCCCCGGGCGGCGGGTGGTCAGCTCGTACCAGAGTTTCTCCATATCCCACTGTTCGTCCCGCAAGTCGGTCACGAACCGCACCCACACGTCCGGCACGCCCATCGCGAGCCGGTAATCGAACCCAATCCCCCCGTCGCGTATCGGCAGGCACATTCCCGGCATACCGGACATATCCTCCGCGACGGTTATCGCGTGCGGATTGACGCGGTGGACCAGTTCGTTGGCGAGCTGGAGGTAGGTGACCGCCTCGGTGTCGGTGTTGGGCGAAAAGTAGCATTTGTAGTCCGTGAACGCCCTGCCCAGCCCGTGGTCGCGGTAGAGCATGGACGTGACGCCGTCGAAACGGAATCCGTCGAAGTGGAATTCCTCCTGCCAGTATTTCAGGTTGGAAAGCAGGAAGTGCAGGACCTCGTCCTTGCCGTAGCGGAACAGTTTCGTCCCCCACGCCGGGTGGTCGCCGGCGGGACCTTCGCGGAAGAACTGGTTTTCCGTCCCGTCGAATTCGTTGATCCCCTCGTTCGTGTTCCGGGCGGCGTGGGAATGTACGACGTCGAGCAGGACGGCGACGCCCATGCGGTGCGCGTCGTCGATGAGCGCTTTCAGGTCCTCCGCCCGCCCGAATCGCGAGGACGCGGCGAAGAAGTTCGTGACCTGATAGCCGAACGAGCCGTAGTACGGGTGTTCCATGACCGCCATGATTTGCAGGGCGGTGTAGCCCGCGTCCTTCACGCGGGGGAGGATATTTTTGCGGAATTCGTCGTAACTGCCGATTCCCGCTTTCTCTTGCGCCATGCCGACGTGGCATTCGTAGATGAGGAGCGGTTCGCGCGGGCAAAACCCCTCGTCCGTCCAGGGGAACGGGCGGTCCGGCTCGTCGATTTCGGCGCACCAGAGGGTGGTTTTCGGGTCCTGCACGACGCGGTGCGCGTAGAGCGGGATACGCCGGAGCCGTTTTTCGCCCCGTTCGACGACCGTCTGCACCTTCTGCCCGTTTTGCAGGGCGTCCTTCCCGACGAGAAAGACCTCGAACACCCCGTTTTCCAGCCGTTTCATCGGGCAAGCCGTCGGGTCCCAGCCGTTGAAATCCCCGGTGAAGTACAGCCTGTCCGCCCCCGGCGCCCATTCGCGGTAGACCCAGCCGGTTTCGGTGCGGCGCACGCCGAAGTACAGGGACCCGTTCGCGAAGTCGGACAGGTTCCCCCTCGCGCCGAGCAGGCGTTTTTTGGTTTTGCGGTAGTTTTCCATGCGCAGGTCGATGTCCGCCGCGAACGGCGAAAGTGCCGAATCCAGTTTCAGAATACGGTACACGGGCGCGCCCCCTTTCCGTTTGCACCATTCTACCACATTTCGCGGCGTTTGTAAAGGGGGAAAGTCGCCGAATCGGAACGCGCCTTGACAAGCAGGGGGAAATGTGGTATTCTGTACTCGAAACGGAATGGAAGGAGGACGTTCTTTCGGATGCGGGTTTTTGAGATGGATTCGTACAACCTGAAACAGTTGCGGTTCAAGGAAAACAAGGATTTTTTCGATTCGCTTTTGCGGGAACATCAATTTGCGTATACCGACGTCGCCTTTACGTTTAAATTCGGACATCGTGAGAAGGTGTCCGGATTCTTTCCCGAGCTGGACAAGTATTGGCAGGACATCGTTCGGAAGGAGTTTTCTTATCCGGAAAAAATCTTTTCCAGCGTTTTTGTCGACGCGCGGGACAACGTGTCCCTGCACCTCGACCGCGAACACCACGAGCCGTTCGACCGGCTCCTGAAAAAAATCCCGAACCCCATCAACTTCGGCTTTATGGGGGTGGTTTTGGACAACGTGAATTGGTACGGCGATGCAGCGCAACCCCCCGTTTTTTCCAAACGCAAACGCGAGCTGGTCGGCGACTCGCTCTTTCATTGCTACTTCAGCAACAGCGTCCGTTTCCGCAAGGAATTCGATTACGGGAACAAGCTGAACCTCGTCGACGTCCTGATTGACCGGACGGGGGACGCGGACGCATTGGCGCCGTATCCCGCCCGCTTCGAGGAATTCCTTTCCAAACTCGGGAAACCGAAATGGAGGGCGCGCAAATGCGTTTTCGACGAACCGGAACGGGCGCGTCTTGACGCGGAACACGAGCGGCTTCGCGGGCTGATGAAGGCGCGGGAGGGCGCCTATTCCGAGAAATTCGGGGGATTCGCGTGCGACGAGGACGACTGGGTCCTCATGAGCGTCACGCCGATGAAGGGATTTTCGCCGAAACGGATTTTGAGCGGTTACGCGGAGGAAGCGGGGTACCGGTATGCCGGCTATCAATACGGGATTTATCAATTTCAAAAGCTAAATCCCGATAACCATCTGTTTTTCGTCGAATTTGACACCGGCACCTGTTCTTCCCACGTTTTCGCGTCCGTTTCGGCGAAAGGATATAATTTCAGCCACGAAATTTGCAGTACCACGCAAATCGCCGTGCGGAAAAGCGACGATTTGACCGAATACGCGAAACTGGTGTTTGAAACGGCAAGGCAGGCGGAATCCGATTGGTCGGGCGAATTGTTGCGCGCCTACGGGGAAACGCCGAAGTGGTTCTTTGCTTACGGGGAAACGCCGAACCGGACGTTTCCGCTGGATTAGCGCCGCGAAAGCCGGCGGACTTTTCCGTATGCACAAACGAGCGACCCGAACAGTGCGTTTGGGTCGCTTTTTTGCGGCTATTGCGGGGTTGTTCCCGAAAGGTCGTAAGACGGAACGCGCCAATCCCGCCGGACACGCGGGAGGGGAGGAATTCCCGTTATGTTGCTATCAAGATGCTTTGATTCTTCTCGCAAATCCGTTTTAGGGTTGCGTCTTTGATGAGGTATGCCGCCCCGAACAATGTGGTCGTTCCGTTTTCAATCAGGCAATAACTTCCGTCCTCCAGCGCGTAAAATTCCCGACCGTAGCTGTCCGCGTATGTGATATCTTCAAATAAGCGCCGTCCGTCCAGGATATCCTCTTTTATGGCTTGATAATGGGGGATGATCATCAATTTCGTGAGCCCCAAGCCGGATAGGAACCGCTCATACTGCGCGTCCACGCTTTCGCCCTCCAGCTCGGGCTGTGCGTATACAATCTCGGCGCTGTTCATGGTTCCGGCGCTGATCCCAATCAAAATTCCGTCAAAATCGGGAAGCCGTTCTTTCAAACGGACGCGTTTAAAAAATCTGTTTTGCGTCGGGACGTGCCCGCCCGCAAGTATCAGTACGTCATACGCGGAAATGTTGTCTAAAAGTTTCAGACTTCGGGCATCGCACATGTCCATTTGACCGATGGATAATCCGCTCATCGGAAACGACGCCGCAAAAAGATTCCGCGTACCGTTGTTTTTTTCGGCATCCTCCGGGTCGGCGCTGATAAGCAGTACGTTTGCGTTGTCCTTCCAATGCTTTCGCAAACTGTCCACCAGCCCATTCTCCGGGTTTAACGGCATGGGAAGCCTGATTCCGTTCTCTTGATAGGAACCGCCGATGTGGCTCGTTAAATAGATTCGCATGGTATGTTCCTCCCCCCCGTTGCGGAATCGGGTGTTTTCGTGTCGGTCAAAGAAAAGTAGGATTTATGCGGAGAAGGCACGATTTCGGATAAAAATCGCGGCAAGCCAAAAGGGCTTGCCGCGACGTGGTGCCGGTGGTGGGACTTGAACCCACACGGGTGATTAGCCCAACGGATTTTGAGTCCGTCACGTCTGCCAATTCCATCACACCGGCATCGGTATTTTGCCGCGCGCCGCGTCAAGCGGGGAGGTCACGTGGACCTGTGCGGCAACAATTACGGGAGTATTATAGCACACGCCGAGGCAAAAAGCAAGTACCTTTTTGCATTTTGTTCACTTTTTTTGCTTCGCGGTCGCCGACGGGGCGGAAAACGGGACGGCGGAAGGACGACGCGCCCTTGAAAACGCGCGACGGGCGGCTTTTCACGGCGCGGGCGCGCTTTCCGGGGCGCGGGGAATGATGACGAATTCGGCGTAGAGCAGTTCCGTTTTGGGCAGGACGCTCGGCGCCGGTTCGGCGTCAGAAACGGCGGACGCGTCGGACGCGTCGGAAACATCGGAAACGACGGAATCCGCCGACGACGCGCTTTCCAGCGGGGGTTCGGCGGCGCTCGTCGACGATTCCTCCCCGGACGGCGCGGACGAAGAATCCGACGGGTCGGCGGAGGGGTCGGGCGAGGAACCGTCGGTCCGGGAAGCGGCGTCGAGGGAGGTTTCGATTTCGCGTGCGCGCGCCCGGAGGTATTCGGCGTACGCCTTTTCGCTGATGTAGCGAATCGCGATACGGTACTCGCCGCCGGGGAGCGTGTTGATTTGCTCGCCGTCCAATTCGTAGAGCAGTTCGCCGCCGGGGGAGAGGTGGGCGTACATCCCGCCGTACTTCGCCGAGAGGGCGGCGCTGTCCTCCTGTACGAACCGAATCTCGCTCACGTCCTCCCAGGTTTCGCCGACCCGGCGCTGGAGCATCGCGCAAGACTTCTCCTGTTCGTCGATGAGGATATCCATGCCGAGGACGTTTCGCAAGGTGACCGTGACGCTTTCCGTGAACTGTTCCCCGGAGGTTTCGACCGACACTTCCACCTCCTGCCCCTGCCGCAACAGGACGTGCAGCGCGCCGGCGCAAAGCAGAACGACCGTCAGCAGGCAGAGCAACAGCACCGCGACGGAAAAAAACGTTTTGCGCGGGGAACGCGCCCCGTCGGTCTGCATTTGCGACCACTTCCTTTCCGAAATCCTGCCTGTTCGAAATATTATACACCGTTTCGGGCGATTTGTAAAGAGCGTTTCGGTTTTTTTTGCATAGAATGGTTAGTGATAGGGCGTCGAGGACCCCTTATCGAATCAGGCAAGGAGGATATTTTGATGGAAAGAAATAACCAGCAGGGCGGCTGTTCGTCGCCGCTCGGCGGTCTCTGCGGCAAGCCGGAACAGCTTTGCTGTGTGAGCGTGAATAAAATTTTCGACTCGGCGAGGGATAAGGACTGCCTTGAGGACCTGCGGGTCCACTTGTGCGACCGCGCGCAAGAGGTCGTCGACCGCGCGACCGCCGTGCGCTGCACCGATGTGGAGGTCATCTACGCGAACATCTCGCTGGATACCGTCCCGTTCAACCGTGGGTTCTATCAGGTGACGATACGGTACTTCTTCTGCGTGACGCTTGAGTGCTGCGTCTGCAACGGGCACAGCCAAATCGTCAAGGGGCTTTGCGCCTTCGACAAGAAAATCGTGCTGTACGGCAGCGAAAAGAACGTTTCCGTCTTCCAGTCCGACCCGGAAAACGACGGTTTCTGCGTCGACCCGTGCAAGCTGAAGTGCAACGAAACTTCGACCCTGCCGACCGTGACGCTCGAGGTCGCGTCGCCGATCTGCCTTGACGTGAAGGTCAAGGATAAATGCTGCCATTTCGGGCATTGCTGCATGAACGCCGACAACATTCCCGAGCGCGTTCGCGCCCGCTTTGACGGCGAATTCCTCGACGGAATCGGCACCAACGCCGTGTACGTCAGCATCGGTCTGTTCTCCGTCGTTCGCATGGAGCGCACGGTCCAGCTCGTCCTGCCGGCGGCGCACTTCGTGCTCCCCGAAAAGGACAGCACGCCCGCCAACGACAGTTCCGACCCGTGCAGCGTGTTCGGAAAGATGAACTTCCCGGTTTCCGAGTTCTATCCGTACGCGGAAGGGAATCTGAAGAAGGACAACTGCTGCGGGCGCTGAAGTCGAATCCGCAAAAAAAGAAGGCTCGAAAGGGCCTTCCTTTTTTGCGGGGGGAACGCGATTTGCGGGGGCTTTGCCCCCCGTTCAAGGGACTTTTTGAAAAAAGCCCCTTGAAAATCCCCAAAAACTTTTCAAATTGGTGCGTAAAGCCGGACAATTCGCTTGCGCGGACCGGACCGGCGTGACGCAAAAGGGTTTTTACACGTCGCGGGGGAGGGAGAATCAGGATTTCTTGCGTTTCTTGCGCACGGCGACGATGACGCACGCGGCGGCGAACAGCAGGACCGAAATGCCGCCGACAATCAGCGCGATGTCCGTACCGGTCAGGCTCGGTCCGCCGGGGGGGTCGTCCGAGGACGCGTTTTCGGTGTCGGCGTCGTCAGAGGGCGCGTCGGAGGGCGATTCGGACGTCGGTTCGGACACGTCGGACGACGGTTCGGACACGTCGGACGTTTCGCCGGGCTGTTCGGGCGCGGGTTCCGCCTCCCGCACCATCTTCGAGAAGGCGAGGGCGGTCCAATGCAGGGCGTTGCCGGGCGCGCCGTAGACCGAAAGCGAGACATGCGTGACGGTGAGTTTCCCGGTCGTGCCGAGCTTATTTTCCAGCGGGAAGTACAGTTTCTGCCCGGACGTGAAGTCGTTGACCGTGCCGGTGAGCAGGGTGGAAAGCTGCACGGACTGCTCCGCGCCGCCGTCGACCGTATAGTAGAGGAACCCGTTTGCGGCGCCGCCCTCACAGGTAAAGACGACGTGCAGGTAGGGCGTTTCGGCGAGGTCGACCTCCTTGTTGACCTGGATATCGATGGACGGCCAGGAGAGCGTGTCCTCCTGCGCGCGGGAGAGGTGCAGACTGCCGTCCGTATCGACGGAATAGTCGGCGACGCCGCCCGCGACGCGGGAAATCAGGCTTTCGTCGGTCGGGAGCAGGCTGACGACGTCCTCGTAGACGGCTTCCTTCGGGAGCGTCGCCGGGTCGGGATTGGTGACGCTGAACTCATGGAAGGTGATTTTGCGCCCCGCCGCGCCGACGACGTACAGTTTCAGCCCGGAAATCAGCACCGTGCCGTCCTCGCGGACCATGTTGTCCGGAACGATGTCGGAGAGTTTCAGTCTGCAGTTGACCCGCTGGTTCGCGGAGAGGTCGCCGACTTCCTCGGTCTTGAGCGTCGGGTCCTGCGCGACGAAGTGCGGGATCAGCCCGATGAAATTCTGGTCGTAGGCGACCGTCGGGGTGGAGCCGTTGAGGTAGAGGACCATGTTCGTGATGGCGGCGGTTTCGAAGTTGACGGTCAGGTAGCTGTTCTCGACCGGCACGGCGACGGTGTTTTCGATGTCGGGGGAGTAGTGCGCCTCCGGCCAAAGACCGTTGGTATTGGCGAAGGAAATCGAGCCGTCCGATTCCTCGGTGACGACGACGGTGCCGGGTTTGAGGATACGCCACCCCTCCTCGTCGAACGGAATGACGGATTTGGTCCAGTACCCTTCCTCGACGTCCGGCGGCTGGGGCAGTTCGATGCGGGGCGCGTCCGGGTCGAC
>CANQTR010000073.1 GCA_947626805.1 uncultured Clostridia bacterium | reverse complement strand
CTGTTCGGGGAACTGCCGGACGGGGCGGAACTCGCGCGCTTCCGCGAGGCGCTTGCCGGGTACCTGCAGCTGCCGAACTCGTTCGTGCGGGACGTCATCATGAAGGCTCCGAGCGTGGACCTGATGAACTCCATGTCGCGTTCGGTGCTGACGCTTTACGCCTACGACGAAAACGCGAACGACACGTCGATTCCGAACGTCCTGCGGCAGAGCCTGCAGCTCATCGCGCAATTCCCGCAACTTGCGCTTTACGGCTATCAGTCCTACGCCTACTATCGGCGCGGGGAGAGCAGTTTCTTCATTCACGACCCGCGTCCGGAACTTTCGATGGCGGAAAATATCCTGCATATGCTCCGTATCGACGGGCAGTATACCCCGCTGGAAGCCCGTATCCTCGACCTTGCGCTGGTCATTCACGCCGAGCACGGGGGCGGGAACAACTCGTCCTTCACGACGCACGTCGTCACGTCGTCCGGCACGGACACCTATTCGGCGATTTCCGCCGCGCTCGGGTCGCTCAAGGGTCCGAAACACGGCGGCGCGAACGTGGAAGTCAGCCATATGTTCGAGGATATGAAAGCGTCCGTCCGCGACTGGGAGGACGAGGACGAGATTCGCGCGTATTTGCGGAAGCTGCTTCGCAAGGAGGCGTTCGACCGTTCCGGGCTCATTTACGGCATCGGGCACGCCATTTATTCCAAGTCCGACCCGCGTGCGCGGATTTTCAAGCGGTTCGTCGAGCAGCTCGCCGTCGAAAAAGGCGCCGAAAAGCAGTACCGCCTGTACGCGTCCGCCGAGCGGCTCGCGCCGGAGGTCATCATGTCGGAGCGGAAGATGTTCAAGGGCGTCAGCGCGAACGTGGACTTTTACAGCGGTTTCGTCTATCAGTTGCTGGGGATTCCGGAGGAACTGTTCACCCCGCTGTTCGCGATTGCGCGGGTGTCCGGGTGGTGCGCGCACCGGCTGGAGGAACTCATCAACGGCAATAAAATCATTCGCCCCGCCTATAAATCCGTCCTGCCCCGGCGCGCCTACCGCGAAATGGCGGAGCGGCAGCCGGTCTTTGCCGGGGAATAAGCGGTGGCGGGCGAAGCATTGTCGCCGGACGCGCTCTGGGACGCGCTGCGCGAGGGGCAGCACGCGGTCTACTTCACCGCGAAGGGGCTGCCGTTCACCTATCAGGTGCGCGGGAACGAACTGTTCGTGTCCCGCCGCGAGAAGTCCGTCACCCGCGCGACCGTCCTGCTGAGTTACCGCCGCGCATGGGAAATCCGCGCTTCCGGCGGGACGGTCTCCGGTCCGAAACAGCTCGGCACGTTCGGCGCGAGTTATATCCTGCCGATTTTCCGGGAATTGCGTCTGGTTTGAACGGAAAAGGGTGCGCTTGTGGGACGAAACGTCCTGCAAACGCACCCTTTTTAGGATACGGAGTTACGACACGCCCGCCTTTTCCTTCTTGCGGGGGGCGGATACGGTTTTCTTTTCGTTGAGCAGGGGTTTGAGTTTCTGGTACAGTTCGCTCGCTTTCTGGTTGCCGAACCGTTTGACGAGGGCGTTGTTCAGCCCCAGTTTGGTCTTGTACTTTTCGACGCAACCGATGACGTAGCGGAGTTCGGGGTCGTCGGCGACCGAATCCCCCAGAAGCGCCCGCAATTCCGCGCGCATTTGCGGCGAAAGCGCGACGGCGGGCTTGACCGGACCGGCGTCCGGCTCTTCGGGCGCGGGCGTATCGGCGACCGCGGCTTTCACGACTTTCGCGGCTTTCGCGGGCTGTACCGTGACGCGGGGCTTGCGCGGCTCGGCGGGTTTTTCGGTTTTCGCGGGTCCCGCCGGCGTTTCGGCGGGCTTGTCCGCCCGGCGTTGCTGTCTTTCGCCGCGCGCGCGACGGGGCCGCGCGGGTTTCGGCGTTTCGACGGCGACGGGTTCCGCGACAGCCTCGGCGGCAATCGGTTCCGCGACCGGCTCGGCGACGACGGGTTCTTCGACCGGTTCCGCGACCGGTTCGGCGACGACGGGTTCCTCGGCGACCGGCTCGGCGACCGGCTCGACAATCGGTTCCGCGACGGGTTCCGAAACGGGTTCGTCGGCGGAAACGGGGACTTCGTCCGGTATCGGCTCGGCGACGGGTTCGTCGGCGGGCTCGTCCCCGGACGCCGAGAGTTCCGGCTGAACGAGCGGACGCGCGTCGGGACGGGTCGCCTTCTGCAGGGCGTACGCCGGGTCCTTGAGATAGGGCAACAGACCGATGCTCAGCCCGTCGCGGCGCCAGAAATTGACGACGTACTCAAAGCCGCGGTCGTTGCTGATAATCAGGTACTGCCCGTTCGGTTCCTGCGCAATCAGGTAGCCGAGGTAGGTCACGAGCTGGAAATCCAGCGCGTTGTGCCCCCCGACGGACACCTCGCGGTACTCGATTTGCGCCGTCGACGCCATCAGGCGCTGGTGCAGGTCGAAGGTAAGACGATTTGCGTTTTCGCTGTAAAAGATGATGACCCGGTCCGCCCCGGTCAGACGGGAAATCCCGTTGAGGCCGCCGGTCTTGACGTTTTCATAGTCAATCATGTAAACTGCCATAAAAGGGTTCCGTTCCTTCCTTGTTTCCGTTTGCGAACGACACGCGTTCGACAGCATTTTTTCACAAAATAGATTGTACCACATTTTCTCCCGTCTGTCAAGGGATTCTTTTTCCGGCAAAAATTGCGAAAAATGCCCGGTTCGGTCTTGACAAACCGCCGAAAATGGGGTAAACTGGAAAAGCGCAAAGCGAAAAGGAAAGGAAGAATGAAAAAATGGCATTTCAAAGCCCCTATCTGGCAAGCGTTTACGAGCAGGTCGAAAAACGCAACCCCGGTGAAAAAGAGTTCCTGCAGGCGGTCCGGGAGGTCCTCGAATCGCTGGAACTGGTCGTCGCGAAGGAGCCGGAGTTCGAGGCCAACGGGGTCATCGAGCGTCTTGTCGAGCCGGAACGGCAGATTCAGTTCCGCGTTTCGTGGGTGGACGACAACGGCAAGGTGCAGGTCAACCGTGGGTACCGCGTGCAATTCAATTCCGCAATCGGTCCGTATAAGGGCGGTCTGCGTCTGCACCCGTCGGTCAACGCGTCGGTCATCAAGTTCCTCGGATTCGAGCAGATTTTCAAGAACAGCCTGACCGGTCTGCCGATTGGCGGCGGCAAGGGCGGTTCCGATTTCGACCCGAAGGGCAAGTCCGACGGGGAAGTCATGCGGTTCTGTCAGAGTTTTATGACCGAGCTGTCCAAGCACATCGGCGCGGACACGGACGTCCCGGCGGGCGACATCGGCGTCGGCGCGCGGGAAATCGGCTATCTGTTCGGGCAGTATAAGCGCCTGCGCAACGAGTTCACCGGCGTGCTGACCGGCAAGGGGTTGACCTACGGCGGGTCGCTCGCGCGGACGGAGGCGACCGGGTACGGGCTTTGCTACTTTACCGAGGAAATGCTCTCCTGCATGAAGAAGGAGTCCTTCCGCGGGAAACGGGTCGTGATTTCCGGGTCCGGCAACGTCGCTATCTACGCGAACCAGAAGGCGACGGAACTCGGCGGCAAGGTCGTCGCGATGTCCGATTCGGGCGGATACGTCTACGACGAGAACGGAATCGACCTTGCGGTCGTCAAGCAACTCAAGGAAGTCGAGCGCGCGCGGATTTCCGAATACGTCAAGCGCGTGCCGACGGCGACCTACACGCCCGGCTGCAAGGGTATCTGGACGGTCCCGTGCGACATCGCCCTGCCCTGCGCGACGCAAAACGAGCTGGACGAGGAGGGCGCGAAGGCGCTGGTCGCGAACGGTGTGATTGCCGTCGCGGAGGGCGCGAATATGCCGTCTACGCCGGAGGCGGTGGCGGTGTTCCGGCAGAACGGCGTGCTGTTCGGGCCGGCGAAGGCTGCGAACGCGGGCGGCGTCGCGACGTCGGCGCTCGAAATGAGTCAGAACTCGATGCGCTACGGCTGGACGTTCGCGGAAGTGGACGCGAAGCTGAAGGACATCATGGTCAACATCTTCCACAACGCGTACGACGCGGCGGAAAAGTACGGGGACGCCGGAAACCTCGTCGCGGGCGCGAATATCGCGGGCTTTGAAAAGGTCGCCCGCGCGATGATTGCGCAAGGAATCGCGTACTGATATGCTTTGAGGGGAGCAAACTCTCTCGGGAGGACAAACACGGTCGCGGCGGATTGCTCGCCGTGACCGTCTTTTGCCGTAAAAGCCGTAGAGAAACACCGGACGCGCCTCGCCGGTCCCCCTGTGACGTGGCAGATATGGAAAAAATGAACGAATTTTTTGCGAATCGGGCGGCTTTTTCGGCAGAATGCGGGGTTGACAAATTCGCCGGGGTGTGTTATCATAGACATAATTCAATAAACAAAGGCGATGACGAAGACGGCGGCGGGCGCGTCCCTTTCAGAGAGCCGGTGAACGGTGCGAACCGGTAGGGAGCATTCGGCAGCCTCTCACTTCCGAGCCGGAGGTCGGAAAGCCGTGCGGGAAAGCGTTCCGCGCGGGGAGTAGATACCTCCCGTGATTGCTGCGTGAAAGCACAGGGATTGACAGATTCCGTTGAGCGGCGGCCCCGGGAAAGGCCGCAATTTGAGTGGTACCGCGGATGGCAGGCGTAATGCCGCACCCGTCTCAAAGAAAAGGCTTTGAGGCGGGTGCTTTTGCATTTTTTGCGGAGGAAAGGAAAGAAAACATATGCTGACAGTCGATAAGATTTTCCACGCGTCGGTCGTGCTCAAGGAAATCGTACGAAAGACCGCCGTAGTCCATACCGAGGGCATCACGGACCTGTGCGACCTTTACCTGAAACCGGAAAACCTGCAGAAAACCGGTTCGTTCAAACTGCGGGGGTCGGGATACAAAATCGCGATGCTTTCGCCGGAGGAAAAGGAGCGGGGGGTCATCGCCTGCTCGGCGGGGAACCACGCGCAAGGCGTCGCCCTCGCGGCGACGAAAGCCGGGACTCCGTCGCTGATTTGCCTGCCGGATACGGCGCCGATTTCGAAAATCGAGGCGACCAAGAAGTACGGGGCGAAGGTCTGTCTGGTCGAAGGGTGCTACGACAACGCCTACGAAAAGGCGCTGGAACTGCAGAGGGAGTTCGGCTACACGCTGGTCCACCCGTTCGACGATGTGGACGTCATCGCGGGGCAGGGGACCATCGGGCTGGAAATCGTGCAGGAGATGGACAACGTCGACGCGGTGATTGTGCCGGTCGGGGGCGGCGGGCTGATTGCCGGGGTCGCCTGCGCAATTAAGTCGCTCAATCCCGCCATTAAGGTGTACGGCGTACAGGCGGCGGGCGCGCCGAGCATGGTAAAGGCGGTGCAGGATGGGAAAATCGGCTGTCTGGAGCGGGTGTCGACGATTGCCGACGGTATCGCGGTCAAACAGCCGGGCGAAATCACGTTCGAACTTGTGAACAAGTACGTCGACGACCTCGCGGTGGTGACCGAGGACGAGATTTCGTCCGCGATTCTCGCGCTGATTGAAAAGCAGAAGATGATTGCCGAGGGGGCGGGCGCGGTGTCCGTCGCGGCGGCGATGTTCGGCAAGTTCCCGCTGGAGGGGAAGAAGGTCGTCAGCGTGGTTTCCGGCGGCAATATCGACGTGACCAGCCTTTCGCGGGTCATCGAACGGGGTCTGATGAAGGCCGGTCGGTCGTCGAGCCTGCTGATTGAACTGCTCGACAAGCCGGGACAGCTCAAGGACGTTTCCCGCATCATCGCCGACTGCGGCGGCAACGTCACGAACGTCCATTACGAGCGCACGACGGAGAGCGAGAGCGTCAACGGGTGTTTCCTTCGTATCGCGATGGAGACACGCAACCACGAACACGTCCGGCAAATCGCCGAAGCGCTCCAGAGTGAGGGCTTCAAACTGATTCAGAAATAGGAAAGGATACACGATATGATGAACGCATCGAAATACAGCCCCGGCTACTATCTCCCGCCGGAGGACTGTTTCGATTGGGTGAAAAAGGACCGAATCGAGAAGGCGCCGCTTTGGTGCAGCGTCGATTTGCGGGACGGAAACCAGAGCCTGGTCATTCCGATGAGTTTCGAGGAGAAAATGGCGTTCTACAAGCTGTTGCTCCGCGTCGGGTTCAAGGAGATAGAGGTCGGCTTTCCTGCCGCGTCCGAGACAGAATACACGTTCTTGCGTTCGCTCATCGAGCGCAAGCTGATCCCGGAGGACGTGACCGTGCAGGTGCTGACCCAGTGCCGGGAACACATCATTCGCAAAACGTTCGAGGCGTGCAAGGGCGCGCCGAGCGCAATCATTCATTTCTACAATTCGGTCAGCGTCGCACAGCGGGAGCAGGTGTTCCGCAAGTCCCGCGAGGAGGTTAAACAAATCGCCGTGGACGGGGCGAAGCTGGTCAAACAGCTAGCGTCCGAGTACGAGGGGAACTTCCGGTTCGAGTATTCGCCGGAAAGTTTCACCGGCGCCGAGCCGGAATACGCGCTGGAGGTCTGCAACGCGGTGCTGGACGTGCTGGAGCCGGGACCGGACAACAACGTCATCATCAACCTGCCGGTGACGGTGGAGATGAGCCTGCCGCACGTTTACGCGAGCCAGGTGGAATACGTTCACAAGCACCTGAAGTACCGCGAATACGTCACGCTCAGCCTGCACCCGCACAACGACCGGGGGACCGGCGTGGCGGACACGGAACTCGCGCTGCTCGCCGGGGCGGACCGCGTCGAGGGGACGCTGTTCGGCAACGGCGAACGCACCGGCAACGTCGACGTGGTGACGCTGGCGATGAACCTGTACACCCACGGGGTGGACCCGGGGCTGGACTTTTCGGATATGCCGGGGCTGGTCGGGGTGTACGAGGCGTGTACGCGTATGCACGTCGGCGAGCGGGTCCCCTACGCGGGGGCGCTGGTGTTCGCCGCCTTTTCCGGCAGCCATCAGGACGCCATCGCCAAGGGCATGAAGTGGCGGGAGGAGCAGCGTCTGGACCGCTGGACCGTGCCGTACATTCCAATCGACCCGACCGACATCAACCGCACCTACGACGCGGACGTCATTCGGGTCAATTCCCAGAGCGGCAAGGGCGGAATCGGGTTCCTGCTCGAACACACCTACGGCTACGTCCTGCCCGCCGGTATGCGGGAGCATTTCAGTTATCTTTGCAAGGGGATTTCCGACCGGGAGCATAAGGAATTGCAGCCGGCGGAACTGCTGGAAATTTTCCGAACCAACTATTTCGACTGCCGCAATCCGCTTTCGGTGCGGAAACTGAAGTTCTGTCAGCACGGCGCGGAGGTGGAGGCGGTCATCACGTTTGCGCGGTACGGGGCGGAAAGGGACGTCGTCGGAATCGGGAACGGCTCTATCGACGCGGTCAGCAACGCGCTCAAGGCGTTCACCGGGCAGAATTACCGCTTGCGGGTGTATACCGAACACAGTATGCAGAACCAGAGTTCCCAGAGCGAGGCGGTCGCCTATATCGGGCTGGAATTCCCGGAGGGCGGCATGTACTGGGGCGCGGGACAGCATACGGACATCATTCGCGCCGGCGCGGACGCGCTGGTGAGCGCGTTCAACAACGCGCTGAAAAGCCGTTGAACGGCAGACATAGGAGGGAACGGACATGGGCATGACGATGACGCAAAAAATCCTTGCGTCCCACGCGGGACTGCCGTCGGTCGAGGCGGGGCAGTTGATTCGCGCGAAACTGGATATGGTGCTGGGCAACGACATCACGACGCCGGTGGCGGTCAACGAGTTCCGCAAGGCGGGGTTCAAAGAGGTGTTCAACCGGGAGCGCGTCGCAATCGTGTTGGACCACTTCGTGCCGAACAAGGACATCAAGGCGGCCGAGCAGTCCAAACAGTGCCGGGAATTCGCCTGTGAACACTGTATCAGCCATTTCTACGACGTCGGGAAGATGGGTATCGAGCACGCCCTGCTCCCGGAGCAGGGGGTCGTGACGGCAGGCGACTGCATCATCGGTGCGGACAGCCACACCTGCACCTACGGGGCGCTCGGCGCGTTCTCGACCGGGGTCGGCAGTACCGACATGGCTGCCGGAATGGCGACCGGAGAGGCGTGGTTCAAGGTGCCGGCGGCGATTCGGTTCGTCCTGACCGGCAAACTGCCCGCGAATTGCAGCGGGAAAGACGTGATTCTGACCGTCATCGGGAAAATCGGGGTGGACGGCGCGCTCTATCGGAGCATGGAGTTCACGGGAGAGGGCGTTTCGTCGCTTTCGATGGACGACCGGCTGTGCATTTGCAATATGGCAATCGAAGCCGGGGCGAAGAACGGCATTTTCCCGGTCGACGAAGTGACGGAAGCGTATCTGAAGGGGCGCGCGAAACGCCCGCCCGTCGTGTTTGAAGCGGACGCGGACGCCGTGTACGAATCGACGGTGGAAATCGACCTGTCGGCAATCGTCCCGACGGTCAGCTGCCCGCACCTGCCGGAGAACACCCGTCCCGCGTCGGCGCTTTC
>CANQTR010000072.1 GCA_947626805.1 uncultured Clostridia bacterium | reverse complement strand
GTCGGCACGATCATCGTCAAGGATATGAGCCGCCTGGGGAGAGATTACCTCAAGGTGGGGATGTACACCGAGATGGTCTTTCCCAACGCGGATGTCCGCTTCATCGCCATCAACAACGGTGTGGACAGCGACAACCAAGCGGAAAACGACATGACTCCGTTCATCAACATTTTCAACGAGTTCTATGCCAAGGACACCAGCCGCAAGATACGCGCTGTGTTCAAAGCAAAGGGACAGGCCGGGAAACCGCTCTGCACCAATCCGCCCTACGGCTATGTCAAGGACCCGCAGGACAAGACCCACTGGGTGATAGACGAGCCTGCCGCGGAAGTCGTGAGGGACATCTTTCGGCTGTGCGTCCAGGGCTACGGTGTGTCGCAGATTGCCAACGAGATGACGAAGCGGCATATCCTCAATCCTACCGCGCACGCCAAGGCAAACGGCATCGGCATCCCCGACAACAGGGACAACGCGGATGACTACACATGGGGAGACAGCACGATCTCGCATATGCTCTCCCGGCAGGAGTATCTGGGACATACGATCAATTTCAAGACCTACCGTAAGTCCTACAAGCAGAAAAAGCAACTCAAGCGTGATCCTTCCGAGTGGCAGATCTTCAAGAACACCCACGAGGCCATCATCGACCAGGAGACCTTTGACATCGTGCAGCGCATTCGTGACGGAAGGCGCCGTTGGACGCCGATGGGAGAGATGCCCATCTTCTCCGGCATGGTGTTCTGTGCCGACTGTGGCAGCAAGCTGTACCAGGTGCGCGGACGAAACCTCCCACAGAGCGAGTACATGGTCTGCGCCACCTACCGCAAAAAGGGCAAGCACGTCTGTACTTCTCACCAGATCCGCAACGCGGTCATAGAGGAGCAGCTTCTGGAGGGCATACGCAGCATCACGACTTATGTGAGGGAGCATGAGGACGAATTCGTGCGGATGGTCACGAAAAAATCTCAGGAGGAACTGAGCCGCAGCCTGCGGGACAGCAAGCGTGAACTGGAGCAGGCACAGGCCCGTATCCGCAAGCTGGACGAGATTATCAAACGGCTCTACGAGGACAACATCGAGGGCAAGATCACCGACGAGCGGTTCAGCCGGATGAGCGCCAACTATGAGGAGGAACAGCACATACTGGAGAGCCGCGTGACTGAATTGAAATCCCTGATGGCGTCGGAGAAAGAGCGTAGCGCTAATGCGGACAGCTTCCTCGCTATCGTGCGGAGGTACACGGACATCCAAGAACTGACCGCCGAGATCATTCGCGAGTTCGTGGAGAAGGTCTATGTTTTCCAGGCCGAGCGCGTAGCAGGCTACAAAGTCCAGCGCATCCGCATCGTGTGGAACTGCATTGGAGAGTTTGACCCGCCAGCCACAAAAGGAGAAGAAAAAACGGCATAGCCGCATTTCACGACTATGCCGATTCTTCCAGAGATCATAAATCCCTTAGTTGTACCGCCTTTAGGCGGGGCTTTTTCTTTCGGAGCGTGCCGAAAAATGGTTACGCGTCAGGTCGGTCCGACCCGTACGAGCGGATTCCTTTGCTTGCGGCACAAAAACGAAAAGTTTTTGGGGGATTCTCAAGGGGGCTTTTTTCAAAAAGTCCCCTTGATAGGACTGCACGTTGTGCAGTCTCTATTTGGTTTGAAGCCGCTAAAGGACCCCCCTTTTTTTCGACACGCTCGACGGTCCTTTTTCTTTCCTTCGGGGGCTTGACGGACGCGGCGGTTTCTGCTATAATATTTAGGAAACGAACGGAAATCCGGGCGAAAAGGAGGGAAACGTGGTGCGGAAACGGAGGTTGGCGGTGCTCGCGGTGACGGCGGCGCTGTTTTTGGCGTTTTGCGCTTGCGAGAGCGGGAAACCCGACGAACCGTCGGGCGGCGTTTCGTCGGAAAGCGTGTTTTCGGCGGCGTTTTCGTCCCTGCCCGCGGAGAGCGCGTCGTCCGTTTCGTCCGCGGAAAGCGTGTCTGCCGTTTCGTCCGAATCGTCGGAAACCGTTTCGTCCGACGTGTCCTCGGAATCGCCGGACGGGGAATTCCGCCCGTGGCGCGGGGACGGGGAGCCGGACCTCGGCGAGCTGCAATTGCCGACCATTCCGGAGGAAGGATTTTCCTTTTTGCAACGTTCGCTGATATTGCGGGCGGGGGAGACCGGGCAAATCGCGTATGAGTTCAAGCCGGTCGGCGCGAGCAACCGGTCGCTCGCGTGGAGCAGTTCGGACGAGACTGTCGCGACGGTCGCGGACGGGACGGTGACCGCCGTCGGGACCGGGACGGCGACCGTCCGGGCGGAGACTGCCGCCGGACACAGCGCGGAATGTCGGGTGACGGTGGTTTCGGCGGACGCGCTTGCCCCGCTGACGCGGCTCGCCGTTCGTCTGACCGACGGGGAACTCGCGGGTCGGCAGTTCTCCCGTTACGACGTCAATCTGGACGGGACCGCCGAACTGTTCGTCCGGGAGACCGGGGCGGACGGGACGCCGGTCGTGACCGTTTACGCTTCGGACGGGCAGGTCCTGCTTTCGACGCGGACCGGCGACGGCGAAGAATGGGCGATTTGGCGGCGGGAGGGCGGCGGACGGTACCTGCTGCTGTCCTATACGCGGACGACGGACGGGGTACAGCGGTACGCGCTCGACGAGGTGACGGCTTCCGGCGGGGGCGCGGTCTGCAGTCCGCTGTTTGCAAGGGAAACGGCGACGGACGGGTCGGTCGCGTATTTCCGCGTTTCCGGCGGCGCGCTTGCGGCGTGCGGCGAGGACGACTACAACCGTCAACGAAAGACGTACTTCGCGAAAAACAGGCAACTCCCGGAGACCGAACTGCAATGGGTGAGCGGGGAGACCGAACGGGAACTCGACGAGGCGCTTCGGGCGCTGAAATTGCCGGGGGAACGCTGAACGCTTTGCACGAGCGGCGGGAACGCCCCGTATTCGTCCCCCGACGGACCCTTTTTTGGTCAAGATGTGAAAAACCGACGGCGGAATTTTGTTTCAATCAGCAGTTGACAAACTTGGCAAAAAGGAATACAATAAGAATGGTTTATCGGCAAATTCGTGTTGACAGAAGGAGATTCCCCCTATGAAACTGTCTTTTTCCCGTCTTTTGGCGGCGGCGCTCGGCTTGCTGCTGCTCGCAATACCGTTTCTCGCGGCGTGCGAGGAGGATTCGGCGGGGACCGCTTCCGGCAGTTCGTCCGCGACCGGCGCGACGCCCGGTCTGGTGGACGTGGAGGGCGTCGACAGTCGCTATTTGGACGACGACGGGCGCTACACCCTGGATAAACTGGACCGTCCGGAATTCAATTTCGCGGAGAAGGAATTCCGCGTGTGCGTCTATAACAACGTGGTGCAGAACACCTATTTTTCCGAGGAAATCGGCTGTGATATGTATGAAACCACCGACGACGCAATCAACGAGGGCGTCCGTACCCGCAACGATTTGGTCGAGGAACGGTACGGCGTGAAGGTCGTCGCGTATGCGGTCGACGACGTGGCGGCGGTCATTCACCAGAGCATTACCGTCGGCGACGACACGTTCGACGCGGCTATGCCGTTTATGAACTGGTGTACCGGTATCGCGCAAGAGGGGTGCCTGTGGGACCTCAAGTCCTTCGAGGAGGACGGCTATCTGCATTTGGAGGCCCCGTGGTGGGACCAGGACGCCAACCAGATGCTTTCCATCGCCGGGCGGCTGTATTTTACGACCGGTGACATTTCCATTATGCAGAAAATCGTGTCCGGCGCGTTCGCGTTCAATAAGAAGATGTACGCGGAATATTGCGCGGACAAGTACGGCGACCTGTATCAGATGGTCCGCGACGGAAAGTGGACGGTCGACGTCATGCAGGAGATGGCGAAGTCGGTCGCGGCGGACATCGACGGGGAACCCGGGATGTCCTACAAGGACCGCTGGGGGCTCGTCGGCAGTAACGGTGTGCCGTCGGGGCTGTTGCTCTGCTCCGGCGAAACGCTGGTCGGCAAGGACGGAAACGACTACCCGACCCTGCTTTTCGGCGAAAACGAGGCGGGCGTGCGGTACGCACAGGATTTGCTGGAGATGTTCACAGAGGCGAGTTCCGAATGGTTCCTGAACGTGCAGACCAACGAATCCGTTCAAGGGCGCGATATTTGGCAGACGACCGTCGACGTGTTCGGCGAGAACCGTTCGCTGTTCTATTCGACCGCGTTTTCCGGCGTCAAGAAGTTGCGGAATTACCCGAATATGGACCCGTTTGGCATGGTGCCGGTCCCGAAACGGGACGAAAACCAGGACCAGTACTATTCGCTCTCCGGCGGCTACGCGTACGGCGTTTGCATTCCGAAGTGCGTCAGGAACCCGCAATTCTCGGCGTATATGCTGGACGTTCTGGCTTGCGGCGGTAAGAATTTCGTCACGCCGGCGTATTACGAAATCGCGTTGAAATTGCGCGATTCGAGCGACGCGGAATCGGCGGAAATGCTGGATAATTACATCTTCAAGCACCTCGTTTACGACCTCGGCGCGTTCTATGACTTCGGCGGGATTTCGAGCATGATAACGAATTTGATGGCGAGCGGCAGTTCGGACGTTTCGTCGGAATTGGAAAAAATCCACGACGGCGTTTTGCAGGCGATTCAAAAGTGCGTCGACGCTTACTCGTTAGATGAATAAATAAGCGGTTTGCGCCGCAAAATTCGCAAGAAAGGGAAATAACGAATGAAAAAACTGATTTGTTTGCTGCTGTGTCTGCTGCTCGCGCTCTGTCCGGCGCTCGTCGCGTGCGAGGAGGCGGCGGAGGAGAGCGGCTCGTCCGGCTCGGCCGCAAGCGTGTCCGGCTCGCAGGGAGGAAGTACCCT
Source organism: uncultured Clostridia bacterium (assembly GCA_947626805.1). GTDB lineage: Bacteria > Bacillota > Clostridia > Oscillospirales > CAG-382 > Coliplasma. Next base: position 3,655 of record CANQTR010000072.1, on the reverse strand, counting down.
GTATACCGACGACGACGGACGGTATACGCTCGACAACCTCGGAATGGAGTTCAACTTCAGCGAGGACGAGTTCCGCGTGTGCGTTTACAACAGCGTCGTGCAGACGACCTATTTCTCGGAGGAAATCGATTGCTCGGACATCGAAACGACCGACAACCAGCTCAAGGCGGGCGTCATCAACCGCAACAACCGCATTGAGGAGAAATACGGCGTGAAGGTGACGAAAGTCGCGGTCGACGACGTGGGCGCCGCCATTCAGGAGCAACTCACGGCGGATACCGACCAATTTGACGCCGCCATGCCGTTCATGATGAGCGCGGTCACGCTCGCGCAGAACGGCGCGCTTTACGACCTCCACCAGTTCGGGGATTACATCCATCTCGACGCGCCGTGGTGGGACCAGTCGGCGAACGAGGCGCTTTCCATCGCGGATAAGCTGTACTTCACGACCGGCGATATCTCCATCATGCAGAAAATCGTTTCGAGCTGTCTGCTGTTCAACCGTTCCATTTATGCGGACAATCTTGAGGCGGACTACGGGGATTTGTACGATTTGGTCCGCGACAAGAAGTGGACGATAGACACGATGGTCGCGATGTGCAAGGCGGTCACGTCGGACAAGGACGGCGTAGCCGGACTGCAGTATACCGATAACTGGGGCATCGTCGGGACCGACAACGCGAGCAACTACTACGTTTCCGGCGGATTCGTGCTGGTCGACAAGACGGCCGACGATATCCCGCAAATCGCCATCGGGCGCGACGAAGCGTCAATCAATTACGCGCAAAAACTTCTGCAGCTGTTCGCGGACGACGGCTGGTTCTTCAATACCCAGTCCCCGACGCAAACGACCGTCAACAGTTTGAGCATTTGGGAAACCGCGATGGCCGCGTTCGCCGAGGAGCGCGCGCTGTTCTACGGCGCGGCGTTCTCCGCGGTCAAGAAATTGCGGAACTACGGCGTGTCGAACACGATGGGATTCATTCCCATGCCGCTTTCGAGCGAACTGCAGGATGTATACTGCACGCCGTCGAATATCCGCTACGCCTACGGCGTGTGCATTCCGCTGACGGTGTCGAACCCGGAATTCTCCGCGTTCATGATTGAGGCGCTGAGCTGCTACGCGAAGGACGACATCACGCCGGCGTACACCAGAGCACCCTGCTCGACCGTGACGCGCACACGGACGACAACGTCGATATGCTCGACAACTACATCTTCAGCAACGTGGTCTACGACCCGGGTATCCTGTACGGATTCGGCGGGCTGTCCTCGATGATCGACACGCTGATGAGCAAGGGTTCGTCCGACGTCGCGTCCGAATTGGAATCCATTCACGACGCCGCGACCACCGCAATCGAAGAATGTGTCGAGGCGTATCAGCTCGGCTGAGACTTACGCGAAATTTTTCAGAATACGGGCTGCCGTCCGAAACGCGGCAGCCCCTTTGCGCGATGGGGACACCCGGAAAGGAGCGCACCATGCCCTATGAACTGACGTTGGATTCCCCGCTTTCCTTCGTGCGCGGGGTGGGGGAAACGCGCCTGCAGCAGTTTGCAAAGCGCGGGGTCCGCACGGTCGGGGACCTGTTGACCTACTATCCGCGCGCCTACGAGGACCGGGGAAACGTCCTGCCGTTGCGGGACTGTGCGGACGGCGGAATCCACGCCGTCGAGGTCGTTTGTACGAACAAGCCGGTCGCCGGGCGCGCCCGTTCGGGGTTGGAATACTTTCGGTTTTGCGCGAAGGACGATACGGAGCTGCTGACCGTGACGGTGTTCAACCGGCGGTTCCTGCTCTCGCAAATGGTCGTCGGCAGGCGATACCGGCTGTACGGGCGCGTTTCGATGGGGCTTTGCGGCGCGGAAATGGTTTCGCCGGAAATCGAGCCGGTCGTTCCGGGCAAGCCGCTTGAGGCGGTCCTGCCGGTGTATCCGCTTTGCGACGGGCTGACGCAGAATTTCGTGCGAAAGGTCGTGCAGAATTGCCTGCCGCTCTGCGAGAAACTGCCGGAACTTTTGCCGGAGGACGTGCGGGAAAAATACGAACTTTTGCCGCGCGGGGAAACGATTCGCCGCCTGCACGCGCCGCGGACCGTCGAGGAGACCGTGCAGGCGAAACGGACCGTCGCGTTCACGGAACTGCTGTGTTTTCAGCTCGCCCTCCGCAGAATGCGGCACGCGAAGGACGGCGCGTCCGCTCCGCCGCTCCCGCCGCCCGAAGAAGGCGGCAGTTTTCTGGAACGTCTGCCGTTCCCGCTGACCGGGGCGCAGGAGCAGGCGATTCGGGAGATTTTTGCGGACCTCGAAAAGCCCGTTCCCATGACGCGCCTGGTGCAGGGGGACGTCGGCAGCGGAAAGACCGTCGTCGCGGCGGCTGCAATCGAGCGCTGCGTGCGGAACGGAAAGCAGGCGGTCCTGCTCGCGCCGACGGAGATTCTCGCCGAGCAGCATTTCAAGAAACTCGTCGAATGGTTCCGCCCCGCGAGCGTCCGTATCGCCCTTTTAACCTCCGCCGTACCGAAAAAATGGAAGGAAACCGTCAAGAGTTCGTTGGCGGCCGGGGACGCGGACGTGGTGGTCGGCACGCACGCGGTGCTGCAGGAGGACGTGCGGTTCGCGTCGCTCGGACTGGTCGTGACCGACGAGCAGCACCGTTTCGGCGTGCGGCAGCGCGCGGCGCTTTTGGGGCGCGGGGAGCAGACGGGTTTGCGGCCGCATATGCTGGTGCTTTCCGCGACGCCTATCCCGCGTTCGCTCTCGCTGATTCTGTACGGCGACCTTGACGTGACCCTGTTGCGGGAACTTCCGCCGGGGCGGCAGCCGATTCAGACGATGGTGCTTCTGCCGAAGGACCGCACCCGCATTTACGCGTCTATCCGGCGGCAAATCCTGCTTGGCGGTCAGGCGTACATCATCTGTCCGCTGGTCAGCGACGACGCGGACGGCGAGCCGAAGGACGGCGCGGACTTCAAGGCGGCGGAACGGTACTTTTCGGAGTTGCGGCGCGGGGTATTTTCGGACATCCCGATGGGGCTGCTGCACGGAAAAATGCCGCCTCTGCGCAAAGCGGAAGTCATGCGGGAGTTTGCCGCCGGGAAAACAAAGGTGCTGGTCGCCACGACGGTCGTGGAGGTCGGCGTGGACGTTCCGAACGCGAACGTGATGCTGATTGAGAACGCCGAGCGGTTCGGGCTTTCCCAATTGCACCAGTTGCGGGGTCGAATCGGTCGCGGGAAGCGGGCGTCCTATTGCGTGTTGCTCAACAGCAGCGGCGGACCTTGCGAGCGGCTGAACGTGCTGGCAAATTCCTCCGACGGGTTTCAAATCGCGGAGGAGGACCTTAAACAACGCGGTCCGGGGGACTTTTTCGGCGACCGTCAGAGCGGGGAATTCGCGTTGCGCGCCGCGTCGCTCGCCGACCTGCCGCTGGTCAAGCAGACAGCGGAAGCGGTCGGAGAGGTGCTTACAAAACTCGGAGAGCCGGACTACCGCGCGCTCTCCGACGAGGCGGACGCAATCGTTCGCCGGGCGGGGGACGGGAAAACCATCAACTGAGAGGAAAAATACGGCATGAAAATCGGTACCCTTACGTTCCCGCACGGGCTGTTCCTCGCGCCGATGGCGAACGTGACCGACCACGCGTTCCGCGCGAT
>CANQTR010000071.1 GCA_947626805.1 uncultured Clostridia bacterium | reverse complement strand
GGCGTCAACCTGCTGTGCGCCCCGAACGAGAGCGGAAAATCCACCCTCGCGGCGTTCCTGCGGTTCGCCTTTTACGGGTTCGCGGACAGCCGCAAGCGGGAACTCGCGGAAAACGACAGGAAACTGTACACCCCGTGGGACGCGCCGCGCGCGGAGGGGTCCGTGACGGTGCGGAAAGGGGTGGAGCGGTACCGGGTGACCCGTTCGTCGGCGGGGACGAAGGAGACCGTCGAGGTCGTGTCGGTGCTGACCGGCAAGCGCGCGTTCGAGGGCGAGGTGCCGGGGGAGGCGATTTTCGGCGTGTCCGAGGAGGTGTTCGGGCGGACGCTGTTCTTTCGGCAGTCGTCGTCGGGCGCGGGAAAGGACAAGGACGGCGCGCTGGAGGAGCGGCTGCAGAACCTCGCGGTTTCCGAGGAGGAGCGGGTCTGCTCCGGCGAGGCGGTCGAACGGCTGACGAAGGAGCGGAACGCGCTGAAGGGTCGGGCGGGGAACGGCTGGATTCCGCGTCTGGAACAGGAAACCGCGCGGCTGGAGCGCGCGCTGGACGACGCGAAACGCGAGCACGCCGCCTGGGAATCGCTGACCGCGGAACGGCAATCGCTCGGCGAAAAAATCGAGCGGAACCGCGACGCCGGCGAGCGGGTCGAGCGGGAAAAGCAGAACCTCGAACGCTGGGAGGCGTCGCAAAAGCGCGGACAGCTCGAACGCATTCGCGCGGAGGCGGAAACGGCGCGGGAGGCGTATGAACGGTCCCGCGACGGGGCGGTTTCGGACCGCGCGGCGCTGACGGGTCTGCTCGCGCAAGTCGCCTCGCTGGAAACGGCGCGGCAGCGGGAAAACACCGCGTCCGACGCCCGCGCGAACGCCGAGCGGGAAGTCCCGCCGCCGTCCGAGCCGGTCCGCGCGAACGAGCCGGGGCGGCGTTCGGGGTTTCCGGCGCTGCTCGCGGTCGGAGGAGTCCTGTTCGCCGCGGGGGTCGCGCTGTTCGCGTTTCGCGGGAGCGGCGTACTGCCGTTCGCCGTCGTCCTCGCGGTCGCGGGGGTCGCGTCGGCGGTCGTCGGGTGGTTGTTACGCGGGAAGGAGCGGAAACGCCTTGCCGCCCTGCGCGCGGAAACGGAGGCGGAGACCCTTCGCCTGCAGGCGCGGACCGCCGCATTGGACGCGCGGCTGCGGGAATTGCGCGCGGCGGAAACGCGGGAACGCGAGGCGGTCGACGCGCTGGAACGCGCGCTTTCCGACGGGTTTGCCGCGTCCGGACTTGAAACGCCCGACCTGTCGAACGCGGAAACCCTCCGCGCGGACCTGCGGGAACGGCTTGCGGCTTGCGACGAGCGCGACAGGCGCAAGGCTGCCTGGGAAAGCGCGGAAAACGCGTACCGCATCGCGTCCGAGGGCGTCGATTTGGATGCTCTCGCGTCCCTCGCCGAAGGCGCGGTCCCCCCGGCGCGCCCGCGCGAGGAGGTCGAACGGGAGGCGGCGTTCCTACGGCAGCAGCAAAACCTGCTGACCGAAAAGGACGGGCAGCTCCGCGACCGCATTTCCGCCATCGAAGGGCGGGGGAACGATCCGGCGCTGCTCGCCGGCAAACTGCAGGCGGCGAGCGACAAATTGGCGGAATGTCGTCGCCGGTACGAGGCGTATGAGGCGGCTCGGCTGGGAATCCTCGAAGCGTCCGACCGGCTCAAGAGCATGGCGGCGCCCCGACTCGGCGAAATCGCGGGGCGGTACTTCTCCGAATCGACCGGCGGGAAGTACGAGGGATTGCAGACGGACACCCGGCTGTCCATGCGGTTCCGGGACGGCGGCGTCGAGCGGGAAAGCGAATACCTTTCCGCCGGGACGCGGGACAGCGCGGCGCTTTCCTTGCGGTTGGCGCTTGCGGAACTGCTGTTCGACGGCGAGGGCATGCCGCTGGTGCTGGACGACGCGTTCGGGCGGCTGGACGACGGGCGGCTGGAGAACGCGATGCGGGTGCTGGGAAAGGCTGCCGAGCGGCATCAGTTCCTGGTGCTGTGCTGCAGCGACCGGGAGGAGAAAGCGCTCGCGCGCGCGGGCGTCCCCTGCCGGAAATGGGATATTTTGGACGGAAACCGACAGAAAACGGAGGCATAAACCATGGAAAACGGAAGAAAACTTTACGAAAAAATCGCGGAGAAGGGCTTTGATGGGGCGGTGTTCCTCGACGAGGTCTCTCAGCGCTGGCTGACCGGCTTTGCAATCACGGACGGCGCGGTGCTGGTGACGGCGAAGGAAACGCTGCTCCTGACGGATTCGCGCTACGTCGAGGCGGCTCGCAAGGGGGTCGCGGCGGACGTTCGCGTCGCGCTGTTCACGCGTTCGCCGCTTGTCGAAACGGCGGAATACGCGTCGAAAGCGGGGTTGAAGCGCGTCTGTTTCGACGGCGGGCGGCTGACCGTTTCCCAGTGGAAGAAACTCGAAACGGCGTTCGGCGGCATGGCGCTGGAGGACCTGCCGGGCGCGTGCGACGACTTGCGGCGGGTCAAATCCCCCGCCGAAATCGCGAACATCCGCGCGGCGCAAAAAATCACGGACGCGGCGTTCACGCACATCTGCTCCGTCCTGCACAAGGGCATGACCGAGCTGGAGGTCGCCGCCGAACTGGAATACTGCATGCGTCGCGCCGGCGCGGACGGGCTCGCGTTCGAAACCATCGCGGTGTCCGGTCCGAAAAGTTCCCTGCCGCACGGCGTGCCGGGGAACGCCGTGCTGACCGAGAACGCGTTCCTGACGATGGATTTCGGCGCGCGGTATAACGGCTACTGCTCGGATATGACCCGCACGGTCGTGCTGGGCAGGGCGGACGACGAGATGAAGGAACTGTACGGCACGGTCCTACGGGCGCAAGAGGCTGCCATCGCGGCGGTTCGCCCCGGCGTGAGCGGGAAAACCGTCGACGCGGCTGCCCGCGACATCATCACCGAAGCCGGCTACGGTCCCTGTTTCGGGCACAGCACCGGGCATTCGGTCGGGCTGGAGATTCACGAGGAGCCGCGCGCGTCCGCCCGTTCGGAGGACGTTTTCGTTCCCGGGCAGCTCATCACGGCGGAACCGGGTATCTACCTCGAAGGGAAGTACGGCGTCCGTATCGAGGACCTGATTCTGGTCACGGAAACCGGCTTCGACGACCTGACGGCGAGTGATAAATCGCTGTTGGAATTGTAAATTCGCAATTTCCCCTTGACAAACGGCGAAAAATCGTCTACAATATTATCTGAAAAAGAATGGCATACGCAAAGGAGAATTACTTATGGTTCAAGCAGGTGAATTCAGAAACGGTCTTACGTTCGAAATGGACGGGCAGGTCATGCAGGTCATCGAATTTCAGCACGTCAAGCCCGGCAAAGGCGCCGCGTTCGTGCGGACGAAGATGCGCAACGTCATTTCCGGAGCCGTTATCGAGACAACGTTCAACCCGACGGCGAAGTTCGCGACCGCGACCATCGACCGCCGCGAGATGCAGTTCAGCTACAGCGACGGCAACCTCTACTACTTCATGGACATGGAGTCGTTCGAGATGACCCCGGTCGACGCGGCGAAACTGCCGGACAGCTTCAAGTTCGTCAAGGAGGAAATGATGTGCAAACTGCTCTCCTACAAGGGCAGCGTCTTTTCCGTCGAACCGCCGATGTTCGTCGAACTGAAGGTCACCAAGACCGAACCGGGCGTCAAGGGCAACACCGCGACGAACGTCACAAAGCCCGCCACCGTCGAGACCGGCGCGGAAATCAAGGTGCCGATGTTCATCGACGAGGGCGAGGTCATCCGTATCGACACGCGGACGGGCGAATATCTGGAGCGGGTGAAGTAAATGACAGTTACGGAAAAGGCCGCCTACCTCAAGGGCATGCTTGAGGGCATGAAACTCTCGCGGGAAAGCGACGAGGGCAAGCTGTTTGCCGCCGTCGCGGACCTGCTCGAGGACCTCGCCCTCTCCGTCGCGGACCTCGAGGAGGAGACTTCCGCCATGCGGGAGTATATCGACGAAATGGACACCGACCTCTCCGCCGTCGAGACCGCCGTCTATGAGGACGACGAGGACGAGGAGGACGACGAGGAGCACGATTGCGTCAATTGCGACCGGGACGAGTGCGTCGTGCGGCTGGAATGCCCCGCCTGCGGGGAGGAGATTTTCGTCGAATCCTGTGAGCTGGAGGATTGCGAGCAGCTTGAATGCCCGTCCTGCGGCGAAATGCTCGACGTCGTTTGCGAGGAAGCCGACGACGCGGACGAAGAGGACGAGGACGGCGAGGAGGACTGACCGATGGCGGATTGGAAACCGGTGACGCGGCCGGTCGTCGACGCGCATGTGCACCTGTTCCCCGCGCGGGTCGCGGCGCGCGCGTCGGACAACATCGTGCGGTTCTACGGGATTCCCCGCGAGGGGGACGGCAGCGCGGAAGGGCTGTTGGAGGCTTGCGCGTCCTTTGCGGACGTGCGGTTCGTGATTTGCGCCGCCGCGCTGGGGCTTTCGGACCCGTCGGCGGGCAACGACCACCTGCTCGACCTCGCGCGGGCGGACAAGCGTTTTCTGCCGCTCTGCTCGGTCCACCCTGCCATGGAGGCGAAAGCCGCCGTCGCGGAACTGGACCGCTGCTTTCAGCGCGGCGCACGCGGGGTCAAACTGCACCCGGATTTTCAGCGATACTACGCCGACGACGAGCGCGCCGTGGCGCTTTGCCGGTATATCGCGTCCTGCGGCAAGCCGTTGCTGCTGCACGTCGGCGACCCGAAGGCGGATTTCTCGCACCCGCGCCGGGTTCGCAATCTGGTCGAACAGGTCCCGGACCTGACGGTCGTCGCGGCGCACCTGTGCGGGTACCGCGCGTGGGAGGACGCAAAGACCTATCTCATCGGCACCCCGGTTTATACCGACACGAGCGAGGCGCTCTATTGGCTCCCGCCGGAGGAGGTTTTGGACCTGATTCGCCGTCACGGGACGGACAGGGTGCTGTTCGGCTCGGATTTCCCGCTGTGGAATCCGCGCCATTCCTTCGACGAACTCGACGCGCTCCCGCTGACGGAGGAGGAAAAGCAAGCCGTCTTTCACGACAACGCCCTTCGGGTGTACGGCGGGGAGGAAGGTTGAAAAACGCAAGCGGAACGGAGGGCAAATGGACGAACTGCGGCGGACCATCGGTCGGAATATCCTGCTGTTGCGGACGAATGCCCACCTGACCCAGGCGGAATTCGCGTCGCGACTGCACTACACGGACAAAGCGATTTCCAAGTGGGAACGCGGGGACTCCGTGCCGGATATCGCGATTCTCAAGCAAATCGCGGAACTGTTCGGCGTGACGGTGGATTACCTGCTGTGCGAACACGCCGAGAGCGAAAAACTGCCGGTGGCGGAGGACGCCGCCATCAAGCGGCGCAACCATTTGCTCATCGCGCTCATCGCGGTCATCGGGGTGTGGTTCGTCGCGGTTTTGGCGTTCGCGGTGGTGTTCATGGTGCTGCACGACGCCCTTTGGCAGGCGTTCGTTTGCGCGGTGCCGGTGTCGCTGGTGGTGGCGCTGGTGTTCAATTCCGTGTGGGGAAAGCGCAAGATGAATTACCTGCTGATTTCGCTCCTGCTTTGGAGTTTTCTGCTGACGCTTTATCTGCTTTTGCTTTCCAAAAACCTGTGGGCGCTCTTTCTGCTGGGGATTCCCGGGCAGGTATGCGTGCTGCTCTGCTCGTATCTCCGGCGTTCGCGCGGATAGAAAACCGAATCGACCCGACGGGGCGCGGAACCGGTGCCGGCGCCGTCGGGTCTCGCATTTTTTGAATCGGAAGGGGTAGAAAAACCATGGTACGAAAGAAAAAACGGCTTTCGGCGGCGCTGCTGCTGATGGCGCTGCTGTTCCCGCTTTGCGCGGCGTTCGCGGGGTGCGGGGAAGAACGGGCGGACGGCGAGGAAACGTCCGCCGCCCCGACAGAAAGCGGCGAACCGTCCGGCGACCTGTCGGACGCGGGAACGGACGAAAAACCGGACGCGGACGCGCCCCGGCTGGAAATCGCCCATATCAACGTGCCGAATCAGAACGAGGGCGACATGGTCGTCGTCGCCGGGTCCCGCGCGCGGACGCTCGGCGACCTCGGCAATTTCGCGTGGTGGTGCGTCTATGTGTTCGATTGGGACGCGGAGCAGGGGTGTTTCGTCCTGACGGAGGCGCAAACGAACGCCGCCAATTACGACAAATCCGCCGTGCAGATTCCCCGGTACGGTTTCGCCTACTGCATCAACAAGGGCAACGACTACTCCTCGTCCGGCGGTATCAACTACGCGACCGCGCGCGTCAGCGCCAACTACGACCGTGCGCTCAAAGCCAAAGTCGGCACGAAGGCGTACCTCTACGGCGTTCACCTCTACAGCGGCACCGTGCAGACCAACGGGGAACTCTGGTACACCGACGATTTCGAGACCGACGCGTTCCTGACGCTCGGCGCGCCGCTCCCGGACGGCGAACCGTATGACCCGGTCGCGTCGTGGGGGCAGGACGTCGCCCGGCAGATACGCACGACCCAGCCGGACAACGCGGTCGTCTACGCGAACGGCGAATGCCTGCTTTTCGAGCCGTCCTACGGGTCGTTCGTCACCTACAATTACAGCTGGTGGTACGGTTTGGTGTTCGCGTGGGACGCGTCGCAGGATTGCTACGTCTGCGTCGCGACCGATTTCAACCTTTCGGCGGACAGCAAGAAGGACATGCCCCTCCCGCCGAACGGGTTCGTCGTCCTCGACTGCTCGTCCGGCTCGAAGGAGAGCGTGACGGCTTGCACGGTCGGCACGAAGGCGTGGCTGTACGACGACCCGGACGGCAACCGCCTCATCAGCCTGAATTTCCCGGAGGACGGGCGCGAACCGGTCCTGCTCGGCGACGCGGGGAAGGAATCCCAACTTTCCGCCCCGCAATTTGCCGAAAATGCGGATAAATTCTGCCCGGAGGACGGCTGCACGGTCGCGTGGGAACCGGTCGAAGGGGCGGAATCCTACACGGTCGCCCTCCAACTTTCCACGCCGAACACGTTCAACCGTATGCTTTCCGAACCCCAAACGACGTCGGAGACAACGTTCACCGTCCCCGCGGACCTCGCGGAAATCGGGAACGCCTACACCGTCACGGTCTACGCGAACGGCACGGACGCGGCGGGCGCGTCGGCTCCCGCGTTCTTGCGGCTCTATTGCGTTTCCAAGCAGGCGCTCGACGGCGCGCTGGTCGGCAAGACGGTGGTCGCGTTCGGGGATTCGCTGACCGCGCGGAACGGGTGGGTCAATCTGCTCGGCGGGTTTATCGGCACCGAGGTCATCAACGCCGGGGTGGGCGGCGACACGTCGACGCAAGGCAAGGCGCGCTTTGAAACCGACGTGCTTGCCCGCAAGCCGGACGTGACGCTGATTTGCTTCGGCACGAACGACCAGGCGCAACAGACCGCCGTCGGCACGCCGCTGGTCTCGGTCGAGGAATACACGGCGAACCTGACCTATTTCGTGACCGAACTGCAAAAAATCGGCTCGGACGTGCTTTTCATCTGCCCGCACGGCGTTTACGGGGCGGACGGCTACTACACGCCGGGCAACTACGGGCTGGATTACGCCTACGGGAACCTCGACGACTTTTGCGACGCGATGCGGCAGGTCGCGCTCGCGTACGGCTGCGACATCATCGACATTCGCGCCGAGGTCAAAATGGGGCTGGACCCGACGACAATCGTTTTGCCCGGCGACGGAATGCATCAGTCCGCCGAAGGGCACGCGTACTGGACGAAGTATATCAGCGCGCACCTGAACGCGAAGTATGACGGCGTGGGCGCGGCGGCGGTCAAGGTCGTCTGCAAGGACGAAAACGGCGGGGAATTGGCGTCCTACGAATGTATGGTCGCGTCCGGCGCGTACCTGCAGGTCCCGGCGAAACCCATCGACGGCATGACGCTCGTCGGCGAGGAACAAATCGTCAAGGGCGGGGAAACCGTCACATACACCTATCGTGCGAACTAAAGAGGGAAATTTGTACGAACTCCCCGCTAGGGAACCCTCCTACCGACTAGCAGATTGCTAATTTTAGCCCCAAATCGAAACGTTTTTGAGGATTTTCAAGGGACTTTTTTCAAAAAGTCCCTTGAATGGGGATTGGGGTGAAACCCCAAAAAAGAGCCCCTCCTCCGACAAAAAAAGAACCGGTACGGAACGCCCATACCGGTTCTATTTTCTTCGGAACAATCGTTTCACGCGGCGGAACACCCGGCGCACAGGACGCGACGCGACCCAAAGCACCGCGTACGCGCGGTACCGCAAACAGCGCGCCGAAACCTCGCGCCCGTCGCGCGAAAACGAGGTCAGCACCCCGCGCACCTGCCCGGGACAAATGCCGCGCTCCGGCTCGACCTGCGCGTCGCCGCACAGCACCAAATCGCCGGATTTTTCCACCCGAATGACCCGGTGCAGGACGATTTGCCCGTCCGCGCGGCGGTACAGAATCACGTCGTACTTCCGCACGTTCCCGCGCACCGGCGCGAGCACCACCGTGTCCCGCTTTTCCCGCAACATCGGGCGCATACTGCCGCCCGTCGGCGCGAACCG
>CANQTR010000070.1 GCA_947626805.1 uncultured Clostridia bacterium | reverse complement strand
CACGCTGTTCCCCACGCACGCCGACGCGTACGTCGAAAACGAGGACGACACCCCGTCGTACGTCCGCACCGCCTTCAAAAGCCCGATAAGCCCCTCCTGAAACAGGTCCTCCGTATCCGCGCCCGGACCCGTCAGTTTCGCAAGCGAACGCGAAACGTGCCAATACACTAAGCGACGATACGCCGCCGCAAGTGTGGCAAAAGCCTCATCATCGCCCGCACGCGCGCGAGAAACCAACGCCGCCTCCGCGGCGTCCTGGCGCACACACCCCGTCAGGGGCGCCTCCGAAACCGGCCTCAAACGGGCATCACCGCCTGCTTTCCTATCCTTAAGGGGATTATAGTAAGTATTATACTCATCTTTTCAACTTTGTCAACAGTTTTCGGAAAAAATTTATCATTTTTGTCGAAATCAACAAAGACGCACGGTTGAAACTTAAATTTCCGCACATACGCGTTGTACAATTTGTCTCATTTCCGGCATTTTTCGGGAAATATCCCTCGCGAGTGCCGTCTGGCATATGGCGCGTACCCTATTATGGCGTGGTTTATGGCACTTAAAATACACATCTCCGTCTAAATCGTCCTTTAAAAATCGCGCGGATAGTTCCAGCGTCAGCAGGAGAACCCCGTCGGGGAGAGTCTCCAGCTCGGTCGGGGTCAGAAATTTTCGGACTTCGGGCAAAAAACCTTGTGCAAATTGCGCAAACGCGTCCAAATCCAGCCGCGCGTTTTCCCCGTCGTCCGCGTCCTCGGGCAGCGTATTGCACGCGAAGCGGACGGCGTCGCCGAAATCGTGACCCGCGAACCCCGCCATGACCGTATCGAGGTCGAGCACGGCGAGCGGTTCGAACGTACACGCGTCGAACATGACGTTACTGCACTTCGTATCGTTATGCACGACGCGCACCGGCAATTCCCCCCGCGCGTGCAGGCGGTCGTACAAATCGACCTGCCCCGCCATGGAAAGCAGTTCGTCGTAGAGTCCGCGCACGTCCGACAACCGCCCGCAAACGTCCGCGCGGGCGGACGCGGCGAGGTCGGCGAAGCGTTTGGGGGTATTGTGGAAATCCGGGATGGTCACATGCAATTTCTCGACCGGGAAATCCGCGAGCAGCGCCTGAAAGCGGCCGAACGCCTGTCCGGTCCCGCGCAGCAGGCGGGGGTCCGGCTGGTCGGTCCCGAACGAGTCGTAGACGTAGGAAAGCACCCGGAAGCAGCCCTCCGGGAGGGTGTGGAAGAAGCCGCCGTCGGGCTTGCGGTAGTAATGCAGGACGCGGCGGTGCAGGTCGGTCACGCCCTGTGCGAGGAGTTTTTTCTCGATATGGGCGGTGACGGCGTGGGCGTTTTCGGCGACGTCCTCGGGCGACGCGAACACGTCGCGGTTGATACGCTGCACGACGTAATGGCGGTTCGTCCCGTCGGGCAGGGCGGTTTCCAGAACGTAGGTGTCGTTGATGTTGCCGCCGGACACGGCGCGGTGGCTTGCGTAGCCGCCTTTGAGGGAGAACACGCGGATAAGTTCGCCGAAAACGGCGGGAGAGAGTTCATTCTGCACGGCAGTGGTGCTCCTTCGGTTTTGTTTTCGTCAAGCGCGGTCGACGAACCAGAACGGGTCCTCGCGTAGTTTTGCGTCGGCTTTTTCCCAGAGCGGGGCGCAACGCATGAGGTGGCAGGAAGCCTGCAGAATGTGTCCGGTGCGAAGTTCGTCGCCGGTCAGCAGGTCCTCCATGCGGCGGTACTGTTGCGAAACGCCGCGGAAATCGTGGGCATAGCAGGGGCGGACGACGGTTTTCCCGGTTTCGTCGGTCAGTTCGTAGTCGTAGCACCCCTCGAACAGGTACGGCGGGCGGGAAAGTTCCTCGACGGCGTGCATGGACGTGTTGCAGTTCGTCCCGCAGCCGAGGAACAGGATGCTCCCGTCCAGTTCCAGCAGGCGGCGGAACGGGGAATGTGCACCCGCCGGGGTGTCGTCCAGCGCGTGTTCGCCGACGAGGAAATCGCGTTTTTCCCCCGCGGCGGCACAGGAATGTGTCGGGCAAAGGCTCCGGCGGGCGTCGGGGCAGTGCGTGCGGAAGTATTCGGGCAGGTAGCCGACGTTCGACGGGGTGGTCCGCACGTCGAACGCCCGCGCGTGCGCGGGTCCGACGAACAGGTAGCTGAGCGTCGGGAACACCAGCGTGCCGCCCGCCCCGAGCGCCTCGCGCAATCCGTCGACGACCTCTTGCGCCGTCACGCCCCCGCCGAGCGAACGGAACGACGAATGGACGAGCAGCGCGCTCCCCGCCCGCACGCCGAGCGCGCGCGCCTCGTCGGCGATTTTTCGGGTCATGGATGTCATGATGGGTTTGTTCCTTTCCGGTGGGGTTGTCGGGTTTTTCGGGGTTTCACCCCGAACCCCATTCAAGGAACTTTTTGAAAAAAGTTCCTTGAAAATCTTCAAAAATTTTTCAAAAAATTTAAAAAACGAAGTTTCGACTGCCTTTCGACTGCCCTGCAACGGCTTTTTCGGCAGCTTTTCGACGGTCTTGCAGAAGCGGTTCGGGGGGTCAAATCCACGGGTGGGCGGGTTCCTTCTGCAGGTCGAACTTCTCCGGTTCGATGGGGCTGCAGAAGCAGAGCGTGGTATACGGCGGAATGGTCGCAAGCCCGGTATACCACTTCTTACTGAGTTGCTCGCACATGGTCAGCGCGGACTGAAATTTCCACTTCAGCGGCTGGTCCGTGCGGTTGCACACGACCTCGACCGACCCCTCGAACGGGAGCCGGAAGCGGCGGAACGCGAACGTCGACGGCGGGCTTTCCAGCACCTCGAAATCCCCGCCCTGCAAGAGTTCCACCTCCTGCCGAATCAGGTTCGACGACCGCATGACGGCGAACAAATCCTCGTCCGGGTGGTTCCACGGGAACGGGCGGCGGTTGAACGGGTCGCCGTAGCCCTCCAGCCCCGCCTCGTCGCCGTAGTAAATGCAGGGCGTGCCGGGCAGGAAGCAGAAGAGCGGGTAGCCGCAAATGAGCAGGCGTTTCGCCTTTTCGCGTTGGAGCGGAGTCAGGCGTTTGACCGCCTTTTCGTCGTTCGTCAACCCCTCTCCGTCGCCGTCGCCGAGCAGGGTGAGGATGCGGGGGGTATCGTGGCTCCCGATATTATTCAGGGTATGCCGCATCGCCTCCGGCGGATAATGGCGGACGAGCGTAGTCGTCACGCGGCGCAGCAGCGTCGCGTCGCCGTCGCGCAAGAATTCCAGCAGGGCGTTGCGGAGCGGGTAGTTCATCGTCCCGTCGAGTTGTCCGCCCTGGAAATACCTTCGGCGGCGGTCGTAGGACACCTTATTCGACGCGTCCTCCCACACCTCGCCGATGACAATCCCGTTCGGGTTGCACGAGCGGACCGTCCGGTTGACGTCGTCCAGCAGTTCGTCGGACAGCTCGTCCGCGACGTCCAGCCGGAACCCGTCCACGCCGAGGTCGTCCATGAAGAACGGGATGACGTCCTCCCGCACGAACTCCCGGAAGGACTCGCACGGCACGACGCGGGGCAGGTTCTCCAGACCCCACCAGCACTCGTACTTCGCCGTCGGGTAGCGTTGCTCGATACGGAACCAATCGCTGTAGATCGAGCCGTTGGTCACGAACGCCCCGATTTGCGGGAAATGTTTGGTTTCGATATACCGATTGAAGTAGCGGCTGTCCGCCCCGACGTGGTTGAGCACGAGGTCGAGCAGGACGGTCATGCCCCGCTTATGCGCCGCCGTCGTCAGCCGCGAAAGCGCGATATCCCCGCCGAAGCAGTCGTCCACCTGCAAGTAGTCCCCGACGTCGTATTTATGGCTGGAATAGGCGATGGAGACCGGGGTCAGGTACAGCCCGTTGACGCCGAGCGACGAGAGGTAGGGCAGTTTTTCGATGATGCCCTCGAGGTCGCCGCCGAAATGGGTGTTATTCGGGTAGGGTTGTCCGGGTTCGGGGGGGTATTCGGGGATCCCGTTCTCCCAATCGGGGTTAAAGCGGTGCCAATCGTCGTTGCGGGGGTTCCGGATACGCCCGCTCCGGCGGAAACGGTCCACGAAGATCTCGTAGTAGACCCGGTTCTCGGCGAGCCACAGTCCCGCGGGCTGGTAGACCGTCAGCTGCAGTTCCCCGGAAAATTCCCTTGCGAGCGAGAGCAGGTCGCCGTCGAACGCGGTATAGCGCCGCCCGTCGGGGTATTCCGGCTCGAAATGGAAGAAGAACAGCCCGCGCCCCGTCGGCGCGAATTCCGCCGCCCGCAAAACCGCCTCGTAGACGCGATAGTCCCCCTCCTGCCGGACGAAGGGCGCGTCCTGCCGCAAAAGCACGCCGTCGTCGTTTCCGAGGTAGAAGCGGACCTCCCGCGCGTCCCCGCGAAGCCCCAGTTCGAGTTTCCCCTCCGACCCGGCGGGCAGGGTCAGGCTGTTCGTGGCGAATCCGTGGTGGGAAAACCGCAAAAAGCAGTCCTTTCCGTTCATCGTTTGTCCTCCCTGAGCGGGCGCAAGCGCCAGATGTGGTCGGCGTATTCGCGGATACAGCGGTCGGCGGCGAAGTACCCGGCGGACGCGATATTCTCCAGCGACATGCGGTTCCACGTCCGGCGGTCGGCGTACACGCGGAGCATGCGCTCGTGCGTTTCGGCGTACTGGTCGTAGTCCGCAAGGCACAGGAACGGGTCGGACACGCCGTAGGAATACAGCAGATACTTCGCCAATCCCTCGAACGAACGTCCGTTATACCCCAATTGCAGGCTGTCGACGGCTTTCTTCAGTTGCGGCGAGCGGGCGTAGTACTCGGACGACGCGTAGCCCTTCCGCCAAAGTTCCTCGACCTCCTCGGCGGTATGCCCGAAGATGAAGATGTTGTCCGCGCCGACCAGACGCGCCATTTCGACGTTCGCGCCGTCCAGCGTGCCGACCGTCAGCGCGCCGTTGATCATGAATTTCATGTTGCCGGTCCCGCTCGCCTCCTTGCCGGCGAGGGAAATCTGCTCGCTAATTTCGGCGGCGGGCATGAGGTGCTCGGCGAGGGTGACGTTATAGTTTTCCAGGAACACGACGCGCAATTTCTCGCGGATACGGGGGTCCTTCTCGATTTCCGCGCCGAGGCAGCAAATCAGCCGGAGAATATCCTTCGCGAGGTAGTACCCCGGCGCCGCCTTCGCGCCGAACAGGAACGTCCGCGGGGCGACGTCCGCCGTCGGGTCCTCGCGCAGGCGCTGATAGAGCGAGATGATGTGCAGTGCGTTGAGCAATTGCCGCTTGTACTCGTGCATACGCTTCGCCTGCACGTCGAAAATGCTCTCCGGGTCTACGACGACCCCTTTCGTGTCCTGCAAATACTTCGCGAACGCGCGCTTGTTCGCCCGTTTCACCGCGTCCAGCCGGTCCAGCACCGTCCCGTCGTCGGCGAATTTGCGCAAATTCGAGAGCTGTTCCGGGTCCTTGCGGTAGCCGTCGCCGATGGTCTCGTCCAGCAGGGCGGACAAGCCGGGGTTCGCACAGCACAGCCAGCGGCGGTGCGCAATCCCGTTCGTCACGTTCGTGAAACGGTCGGGGTAGAGGTCGAAGTAGTCGCGGAACACCGCCGTTTTCAGGATTTCCGAATGCAGACCGGACACGCCGTTGACGCAATGCGACCCGATGACCGACAGGTTCGCCATTTTGACCTGCCCGTGGTCCAGCACCGCCATGCGCCCGATTTTATCCCAGTCGCCGATGAACTTCTGCCACGCGAACCGGCAGAACCGCTCGTTGATTTCGCGGATGATGGCGTAGATACGCGGCAGTTTCAGCGAGAACAGGTTCTCGTTCCAGACCTCCAGCGCCTCCGGCAGGACGGTATGGTTGGTATACGACACGGTCCGCGTCGTGATGTCCCACGCCTGCTCCCACGAGAAGTGGTGCAGGTCCATCAGAATCCGCATCAGTTCCGGGATCGCCAGCGCCGGGTGGGTGTCGTTGATATGGATCGCGGTGTAGTCCGGCAGGGTTTCGAGCGAGCGGTAGAGCGACAAATGGTTGGAAACAATCCACTGCAGCGTCGCCGACACCAGAAAATACTGCTGGGAAAGCCGCAAAAGTTTCCCCTCGTGGTGGTTGTCCGCCGGGTACAGCACTTTGGAAATGGCGTCCGCCATGGTGCTGTCCTCCAGCGCTTTGACGTACTGCCCTTGCGAGAACGCCTGCATGTCGAAACTGTCGGGGTCGCGGGATTTCCAGAGCCGCAAGGTGTTGACCGTGTCCGTGCCGCCGCCCGTGACGAACAGGTCGTACGGCACCGCCTCGTACTCGTCGTACCCTTCCTCGACGATGTCGCAATGCCCGTCCTTCCATTCCTCGCGCACCGTGCCGCCGAACCGCACGAGGACCTTCTCGTCCGGGCGCGGGACCAGCCAGCAATGCCCCTCCGGCAGCCAGATGTCCGGCAGCTCCAACTGCTCGCCGTCCACGATGCGCTGCTTGAACAGCCCGTACTCGTACAGGATGGAAAACCCGCGCGCCGCGTAGTTTTGCGACGTCAGCGCGTCCAGAAAACACGCCGCCAGCCGACCCAGTCCGCCGTTGCCCAGTCCGGGGTCCGGCTCCAGCTCGTACAGGTCGTCCAGCGTCCAGCCGCTCGCCGCCAGCGCCTCGCGGTAGTACTGTTCGATGCCTAAATTGCACAGGTTCATGCGCAACATACGCCCCATCAGGAACTCCATGCACAGGTAAAAAACCTGCTTTGCGCCCTGTTCGCGGGTCTTGCGGACCGTTTCGCGGCTCCGGACGCTCAGCAGGTCCCGTACGCTTAGGACCGTCGCTTGGTACATCTGTTGCGCCGTCGCTTCCTCCGGCGTCGTGCCGAAGTACCGCGACAGCTTGCTCTTCAGCGCGTCCGCTACGGTCGCGCGGTCGATTGCGGGATTGTTCATGGCTTTTTTGTTTCCTCTCCAAGGTTTGTGTGTGTGTCGTTAAAGGGGGCGAGGGGAACGGGGAGTACGTGTGGGGGAACCAGTTCCCCCACGCCCCCATTGCGCGAAGTTGACTGTCGTCAACTTCGGGGGTTAAATTTGAAACGCGTCGGCAAAAATTTCAGCGTCCGCGCAAAAAAAATTGTCACCCCCAAGTTCGCCGGATTGCTATCGCAATCTCGCCCCCAAATGACGTTTTCGCAAAGAATCCGATGCGAATGTTTCACTTGCGGCTCAACCGCGAGCCGGAAAAATTCGCAATCTCGCCCCCAAGTTACGTACATTCTCAATCTAAAATTTTTTTGCAAATTTGGGCGCGGGCGAGCGAGCGCTTTGCGGGAGCCGGCGAATTGCGGGTCGCGAAGGTGAAAAACGAGCAAGCACCGAGCGGAAATTTCGAGGCAGAAAGGCAAAATAAGCCCCTTGACACTTCCCCGAAATCGACATCGTCGATTTCGCACTGCGGGGGTGTGGGGGTTGTCACAACCCCCACCGTACTCCTCGTAATCCCCGTCAAAGCAGGCTTTGATACAGTTCCAAATATTTTTTCGCGGAAACGTCCCACGAAAAGTCGGTAAGCATAACGCGGCGGACGAGTTTGCGCCAGGCGTCGGCGTCGCGGTAGAGGTCGAGGGCGTTGCGGACGGCGTAGAGCATATCCCACGCGTTGTACGCGGCGAACGTGAACCCGTTCCCGCCGCCCTCGCACCCCGCGTCGCGGATACTATCCCGCAACCCGCCGGTTTCGTGGACGACCGGCACGGTTCCGAATCGGGAGCAAATCATTTGCGCGAGCCCGCACGGTTCGGTGCGCGACGGCATGAGGAAGATATCCGCGCCCGCGTAGATTCGTTTCGCGAGCACCTGGTCGAACCGCAAGACCGCGCGGCACTTATCCGAATGGCGCTCGGCGAGCCGGCGGAAGAACTCCTCGTAGTAGAAGTCCCCCTTGCCCAGCACGACCAGTTGCACGTCCTCCTCCAGCAACGGTTCCGCCGCGAGGGTCAGCAGGTCCAGCCCCTTCGCGTCGACCAGCCGCGTCACCATCGCGATGAGCGGCGTTTCCGCCTCCGCCGGCAGTCCGAGCTGCTCCTGCAGTTCCCGCTTGCAGACCGTCTTGCCCGCCATGCGGTTGACGTGGAACGACGCGGGCAGTTCCGGGCTCTTCGACGGGCTGTACAGCTCGCGGTCGATCCCGTTGAGGATCCCCGTCAGCTTCCCGGCGCACATGCGGAGAATCGGGTCCAGCCCGAACGCGTATTGCGGTTCGAGCAGTTCCTCCGCGTAGCGCGGGCTGACCGTCGTCACTTTGTCCGCCGCGAGGATTGCGCCCTTCATCAGGTTCAGGCACCCGTCGTACTCCACCAGCTCGAAATCCGACGGCAGCAGGTCGAACACGTCGTTCATCAGTTCGTACCCGTATTTCCCTTGGTACTGGACATTATGAATCGTAAAGACCGTCCTGATGTCCCGGTACCCATCGGCGTCGGCGTACTTCCGCTTCAGGTAGAGGACGGAGAGCGCCGCCTGCCAGTCGTGCGCGTGCAGGACGTCCGGGAAGAACCCGAGGTCCGGCAGGACCGCCACCGCCGCGCGGCAGAAGAACGCGAACCGCTCGCCGTCGTCAAACTCGCCGTACAGCGACGGGCGCTTGAAGTAGTATTCGTTGTC
>CANQTR010000069.1 GCA_947626805.1 uncultured Clostridia bacterium | reverse complement strand
CGCGGTCGTTGCTCTCCTCGATACCCTGCTTGACGTCGGTGAAGATGCGCGCGACCACGGCGTCCTCGTCCGGCAGGACGATTTCGTCGATTTCGTTGACGGAAATGCCCTTGAGCGCCTCGATGTGCCCGCGGTAGAGGTCGAAAAGCTGCTTCTTGAACTCGACGACCCGGTTCCGTATCTCCCACATTTCCTCTTTTTCCGCCCGCAATTGCTCCTTGAACTCCGCGATGACCGCGTCGCAACGCTCCTTGATGGCGCCGGTGATGACGTCGGCGCGCTCGTTCGCGTCGCGGATGATTTTTTCGGACATCTTCTGGGCGGAAAGCAGGGCGCTCCGGATGGATTCCTCTTCGTCCTTGATTTCGTCGAGGTTGGTCACGACGACGTGCAGTTTGCGCTCCAGTTCGTTGTTCTCGCGGTAGGCTTCCGTGTACTTCCCGATGAGGAATTCGATGTACTCGTCCACCTCGGCGGGGGAGTACCCCTTGAGGGACTTCGAGAAGGTTTTGCTTTTCAGTTCATGCGGTGCAAGCATATCGGTTTGTTTCCTTTCCATATGAAGATCCTCCGCCCGGCGCGCGGAAAACGCCCCGTCAGACGACGGAGAGCAGGACCGTCCGCACGACGGTCAGGAGCAGAAATGTCGCCACATAAGAAAAATCGATGGGGAAATCCTCCAGCGCGGGAATGCGGTCAAGCAAACTTCGCACCGGCGCTACGACCGGTTCGGACACCGCGTAGCAGAACTGCAACAGTTTGGATTCCTCCGAAACGAACAGGGAAAGGACGCACCGCGCCACGATGACGTAGCCCAGTACATCCAAAAAAAGCAATACGGCATATTGCAGAACGGAAACGACTTCTTCCAACGTGCGAGGTATCCTTTCGGGCAGAATTTCCCCCGGCGCGGGACCTCGCCGTCATGCGGTCAAAGCCCCGCGCGGGAGGCGGGCGTTCAGAACAGTTCTCTGGATTTGCCGGCTTCCGGCTGGGGCACGGAATCGGCGGTCACGTCGACGTTGCGGGGCGTGACGATGTAGGTCGCGTCGGAGACCTTCTTGATGTTCCCTTCGATGGCGTAGACGACGCCGCCGAGGAAATCCAGAATCCGGCGGACCGTTTCCTTGTTGGTGTCCTCAAAGTTGAGCACGACCGTGCGCTTTGCGAGCAGGTGGTCGCTGATGCTGAATGCGGACTCGATTTTTTCCGGCTTGACCACCTTCATTTCGAGCGCGGCGGGCGAGCCGACCCCGGTCGTTTTCGGCGTCGGGGCGAGCGGTTTCTGTTCGAACTCCTCGGCGGGCTTTTCCTCGGCGGGGGAGAAGTTCTCCTCCTCCTCGTCGACGTATCCGCCGTCCGAGTCCTTAAACATATCGTTGATGCGTCCTAAGAATCCCATGGTGCTTGAAACCTCCGTATCGTTTATTTTTCTTCGTTACTTTTATCGGACCGGCGTCGGGCGCGCGCCGAAAATCCCGCTGCCGATGCGGACGAGATTCGCCCCGGCGGACACGGCGACCGCGTAGTCCCCGCTCATGCCGGCGGATAGAATCCCCCACTCCTTATTATCCACTTTTTTGTCCCGAATGTCAATGAATTTTTGATAGATTTTTTGAAAATATTGCAGATTTTCGTCCGGTCGGTCGGTTTTCGGCGGGACGGTCATCAGTCCGCGCACCGAAAGGTGGGGGAACGCCGCCAGTTTTTCGACGAACGCCTCGACCTCCGCGAGCGGCACGCCGCCCTTGCTTTCCTCCCCGGCGATGTTGACTTCCGCGAGCACCGGCATGACCAGCCCCCGTTTCGCCGCCTGCTTTTCGATTTCCGCCGCGAGCGTCAGGCTGTCCACCGAATGAATCATGGAAACCTTGTCGATGATGTACTTGACCTTGTTGCTCTGCAGGCGACCGATGAAATGAATTTCCAGCCGGTCCCTGTCGAGCGCGTCGTACTTCGCGAGCAGTTCGTCCGCCCGGTTCTCGCCGATGAGCGTCACGCCGCAATCGGCGGCGTAGTTGATGAGTTCCGGCGGGACGGTTTTCGTCGCCGCGAGCAGTTTCGCCCGCCCGTCCAGTTCGCCGAGCAGGCGAACGATGTTCGCGCGTATCTCCGCTTTCGTGTTCATGACGTTCCCCTCCTCACTGGACGATTTTCCCGACGTACAGGTCCCGCCCGGAGAGAATCACCGCGTCGTAGAGGGACAGGAACTCGTCCGAAATGAACGCCTTGTCGTCGCGGCTGTCGCGGATACTGTTGTACGGCACCTCGCAAATGGCGAACTCCTCGTTGCGGTAGAGCACTTCCGCCTTCTTGAAAATCACCCGCGTCCCGTCGAGCACATAGCAGCCCAGCGCGCCGTCGAGCATACGAAGCGCGTCCGCGTCCACCCGAATCCCCGCGTAGTTCGCGCGGACCAGCTGCACGGTCTGCCGGCGGGCGAAATCGAACCCCTCCGGCAGGAATTGCGAACCGAACACCAGCACGGCGTCGTCGCGGTCGGTCTGCAGGATTTTCCGCTCCAGCTGCATGGAAATCGACGTCCCGCCGGAATAGGGGAAAAGCACCGTGTACGACTTCCCGTCGGCGTAGGCGCTCGCGCTCCGCTTGTCCGTCCGCACGGCGATACACCAGCGGGACGTGTCGGCGAGCTTGCCGCACGCTTTCGCGAGAATGCGTTGGTCCGGCTGCTCGTCGGTCAGCCTGTCGAACCCGTCGAGCGTCAGTTCGTCGACCGCGCGAAGCGTGAAACGGTCCTCGTACCCGTCGGCCGCGTCGTAGAAGTACCCCGCCGCCGTCGTCGTCACCGACAGGGACGCCCCGTGCAGGGAACGCTGTAAATCGTCCTTCTCCTGCAAAAGCAGGTTGATTCGCCCGCTGTACGCCCCGTTTTCGGAAACGCCCGCCGACGCGACGGCTTGCCTTCGATTGAGCTGTATCCAGAGCGCCTCCTCGCCGCGAAGCGCCTTGTCGAGCGCGTCGTCCGCGACCTCCCGCAACAGTTCGACGGTCATCTTCTCGATTTGCTGGTCGAGAATCGGCAGGTCGGTCGTCAGCGCGCCGGTGGAAAGGTTGGACTGCTCCAGAATGCGTATCATGCGGTCGATGCGGGAAATGCGCTCCTGCACCGACGCGTCGCCGGAGGCGGTGTAGGTCATCGCGACCGTCGAACCCGCCGCGACGTGCTCCCCGTTTTCGGCGAGGTAGCAGTTCGTCCCCGTCCCGCCGCTGTAAAGCGGCGTTTCGTCCCGGAACAGGAAGGCTTCGAGCTGCACGGCGTCCTGCACCGTGTCGTAGGTCGTGTGGGTCACGTCGAGCATATCCCCGACGCCGAGCGCGAGCTGCAGGATGAGGTACGCGCAAAGCGCCAGCAACAGCAGGCTCAACCCGAACTGCCCGAAAAATCTCGCGACCTTCTCCTTCACGGTGTTTTCGCTTTCCTTTCCTTTAATATATACCTACCCTACGGCACGACGACCGTTTCCTGCACGTCCATGTGCGAAAACCAGGTCTCCTGCCGCTTTGCGTACCGCCGGGTGTTGCGGCATATCGCCTCTTTGACCGTTTCGAGCGGACAAAGCCCGTCGAAGTAGGGGTAAAATTCCTTGTAGCCGATGGCTTGCGACGCCGTCGGCGTTTCCCGCAATCCCCGTTCGCACAGGGCGCGGACCTCCGCCTCCAGACCGTTCGCGAACATTTCGTCCACCCGCGTTTCGATTCGCCGGTAGAGCGTTTCCCGGTCGGCGCAAGTCAGCCGGATGATGTGCGGCAGGAACGGGTTCTCCCCCTCGCCGCTTTGCCTGTCCGCCTCGCTTTTTGTCCGCCCGGTCGTCCGGCAAATCTCGATGGCTCGGACCACCCGCTTGACGTTGTTCGGGTGAATGGCGTCCGCCGAAACCGGGTCGAGCGCCCGCAAGCGGTCGTGCAGCGCCTGTGCGCCGTGTTCGTCGGCGAACCGAAACAGTTCCGCCCGCAAATCCGGGTCGGCTCTGCTTTCGCTCAGCCGCCGCCCGGTCAGCAGCAGTTCCACATACAGCCCGGTTCCGCCGCAAACGACGGGCACGCCCCCCCGCCCGTGAATCTCGCGAATCGCGTCGGCGGCGAGCGCGAGGAACCGCCCGGCGGAAAACGACTCTGTGATGTCGGCGACGTCGAGCAGGTGGTGCGGGACGCCGCGCCGCTCTTCCGGCGGGGTCTTTGCGGTGCCGACGTCCATGCCGCGGTAGATTTGCATGGAGTCGCCGCTGACGATTTCGCCGCCCAGCCTTCGGGCGAGGTCGACCGCGTAAGCGCTCTTGCCGACGGCGGTCGGACCGACGACGGCGTAGACCGGAATGCGTTCCACCGCCGTTTTCACCGTCCTTTTCGCCGTTTTTTCCCGCCGGCGGGAGTATACACAAACATTATAGCATAGGTTTCTCGAAAATGCAAGAAAAACCGCGTTTTTTACGCGGCTTTTTTGCGAGATTTTTTGCGGACGCTTTCCCCGCTCGGAAAACCGTCACCGGGCGTACTTCCCGAGGTCGTCCCAGTCGATTTCTTCCGCCGGAACGAACCCGCTTTTTTCCGCCTCCTCCATACTTGCGATTTCGTCGGGGGTCGCTTTCGTGAAATCGGGGTCCCAAGCCAGGACCAATTTCCGAATGATTTCCTGTGCAAAAGTCTGCTCGCTTTCGGGGAGCATTTCGACCATTTTTGCGATATTCATGGCGATGGTAGACATGCGATACCCTCCTTACTTGTAAATATCTCCGCGATTTCCGATGTCGATGACAAACAGCACTTCAATCTCTCCTGCCGGGGCAATTCTGTAAATGACGCGCCAAGAGCCGACGCGGAGCCGTTTCCTGCCGTCGTCAAATCCCTGCATTGCCTTGATGTCGCCTTCCGGCGGCGTGTGTGTCAGACCCTCTATTGCGGTCCGTATTCTTTCGACGGATTTTCGGTCCAGTTTCGACAGGAATTTGAGCGCTGATTTTGAGTAGACGATATTCATTTCGACCATGCCTTCTTTCTTTTGCCGACAGAGATACCGTATTTAGTATACCGCATGATGCGGGAAATGTCAATCCGTTCCCGGAAAGTTCCGATAGCATTCGCGGCTTTTCCGGCAGTCGAACGTCGTAACCGCGCCGGACGATTCACTTGAAATCCTTTTTGAAGGTCGTTTCGTACTTAATCGTCGGCATACAGGTCCTCCATGAGCTCGGATGCCGTATGGTATCCGCGGCTCAAGTTCTTCCCCTGCTTGACTTCCTCCATCGCCCGCTTCGTTTCCTCGTTCGGGACCTCCGTCGTCAGCGCAAAGGGAATCCGCTGTTCGCGCACGACCGTTCTTGCAAAAATGTTGAACGCCGCGCTGGCGGATAACCCGATTTCCCGGCAAAATTTATCGAACGCGACCTTGGTTGCTTCGTCCATTCGAATGTTGACATTGGTTTGCGCCATCGGAATGCCTCCTTTCCTTCTCCGCTTTTATTATACGCCGATTTCTACCGTTTGTCAATAGATGATGGCAAAATGTCTATGAAATTCATATACAAAATCACACAATCAACATCGCGTCGCCGAACGAAAAGAACGCGTACCGCTCCCGCACGGCTTCGCGGTAAGCGGACATCGTCTGCTCGTACCCGGCGAACGCGGCGACCAGCATCAAAAGCGTGCTTTCCGGCAGGTGGAAATTCGTAATCAGCCCGTCCACACAGCGGAACGGCTTGCCCGGATAGAGGAAAATGTCCGTCTGCCCCTCGAACGGGCGCACCTCGCCGTCCGCCCCGCACGCGGTCTCCAACGTGCGAACGCTCGTCGTCCCGACGGCGAATACCCGTCCGCCCGCCCGCCGGACCGCGTTGATTTCGTCCGCGGCGGCTTGCGTGACCCGGATATACTCCTCGTGCATCTTGTGGTCGAGGATATTGTCCTCCTGCACCGGGCGGAAGGTCCCCAGACCGACGTGCAGCAGCACCCGCACGATTTTCACCCCCCTCGCCGAAAGCCGTTCGAGCAATTCGGGCGTGAAGTGCAGTCCGGCGGTCGGCGCGGCGGCGGAGCCGTCGGTCCGCGCGTAGACGGTCTGGTAGCGTTCCTTGTCCTCCAGCCGGCGGTGGATATACGGCGGGAGCGGCATGACCCCGATGCGGTCGAGCAGTTCCGTGAAAATCCCGTCGTAGGTGAACCGAATGACCCGCACGCCGCCGTCGAGAATGCCGACGACCTCGCCGGTCAGCCCTTCCGGGTACAGGAGTTTCTGCCCGACGCGGGTCTTTTTGCCCGGACGGGTCAGCGCCTGCCAGACTTCCCCCGGTTCCCCGGTCTGCCGGGAAAGCAGGACGGTCTCGACCTCCCCGACGCGCCCCTCCGCGCGCCCGAACAGCCGGGCGGGCAGGACGCGGGTGTCGTTGACGACGAGGCAGTCGCCGGGACGCAAGTAGTCGGCGACGTCCGGGAACCTCCGGTGCTCGACGGCGCCGCCGTCCCGGTGCAGGACCAAAAGGCGACAGCCGTCCCGCCGCTCGGACGGGGTCTGCGCAATCAATTCCTCCGGCAGGTCGTAGGCGTAACTGGACCGCAACAGCAGGTTCGGCGTTTTCTCCATACAGAACCGCATTCCTTTCCCCGGTTAAAATTCCACGACCATGCCGTCGTAAGCCGTCAAAAAGCCCAGTTTTTCCGCTTCCGGGACCAGTTCGTCGTGAATGAGCATCCCGTTGTGGGAAAAATGGTTGACGACGGAGAGCGTGCGCGCGTCCGAAACGCCGAGCGCCTCCAGCCTTGCCCGCACGAGCGGCACGGAATCCAGCCCCAGATGCCCCCCGCCGGAACGCAAAGCGACGTAGGTGCAGTCGTAGGAAATCAGGTCGGCGCGGACCGGGTGGGCGCGGAAGTAGTCGAAGAAGGACTCGTCCGGGATACCGGTGTCGTGGAGGTAAAGCAGGGTCTTTTTCCCGTCCGAGACCAGGTAGACCAACGCGTTCTCCCCGGCGGCGTGATTGGCGGGCAGGGGCGTGACCCGGTAGGGACCGCAATCGAACGGCTCGAACGCTTTCGCGAGGTGCGGGCGGACGCCGGTGTGGGTCGGTTCCTCGCCGCGCAAAAGGCTCTCGCTTTCGAGCAGGTGCAGGACGCGCTCGTTGCCGTAAAGGTCGAGGGCGGGGGCGGTCAGGTCGTGCGCGTAACAGCCGTCGTCGCGCAGGTGCAGGTCGGTCGGGTAGAAGTGGTCCATGTGTCCGTGCGTGACCAGCAGCCAGCGCACGGCGGAGAAATCCAGCCGGTTCTGCTGCATATGCGAGAAGGAATCCGGCGGGAAATCCAGCAGCAGGTCGCCGTTGACGAGGGCTTGCGAGCGGGTGCGGAGGTTGCGTCCCCCGGCGGCAAGCGCTTTGCGGCAGTAGGGACAGCGGCAGAACAGGGCGGGCCACCCTTCGGCGGCGGCCGTTCCGAGGTAGGTCAGTTTCATAGGGCGTATCTCCGTGTTTGGAATTGCACTTTGCTCTATTGTACCGCGCAAAACGCAAAAAATCAAGTAAAAAATCAAAAAAAGGGGTTGATTTTTTGCAAAGAGTGTGCTATACTAATCAGGCTGTAACGATTACAGACGAAAAAACTGAGGCTCGGCGTCGGAAATGTCGGGTCCGCGAAGAAAGCGAGGAGTAGCGTCATGAAGCAGGGAATCCACCCCGATTTCAAGGAAACCACCATTACCTGTGCCTGCGGCGCGGTGTACCGCACCAAATCCACCAAGGAAAATCTGAAGGTCGATATTTGTTCGAAGTGCCACCCGTTCTTTACCGGCAAGCAGAAGTTTGTCGACGCGGGCGGTCGTGTGGACAAGTTCAAGAAGAAGTTCAACTTGGGTTGAGCGTCCGCGGTTTGCGGGCTCGTCAGGCGCAGAAACGACGGTTTCTGCGCCTTTTTTCATCGTTAAAAAAGGAGGATATATATGGAAGAACAACAATCTGTCCGTGCCGTCCTGCTTGCGGCGTCGCTGGGGCGGACGGCGGCGGATTGCGAGAACTCGCTGGGCGAACTGGAGCGCCTGCTGGAAACGGCGGGCGGCGAAGTCGCGTTCACGGTCCTGCAGAACCGCGACAGACCGGACCCGGCGACCTACCTCGGCGCCGGAAAGTGCGAGGAAGTCGCGAAACTGCTCGAAGCGGACCCGACGGTGACGCTCGCGGTGTTCGACAACGAACTGACCCCGTCGCAAATCGCATCGGCGGAGGACCTGCTGCGGGTGCGCGTCATCGACCGGACCATGCTGATTCTGGACATCTTCGCCAAGCACGCCAAGACGGCGGAGGGCAAACTGCAGGTCGAAATCGCCTGCTTGCGGTACACGGCGCCGCGGCTGACCGGGAAGGGCAAGTCGCTCTCCCGGCAGGGCGGCGGTATCGGGAGCCGGGGTCCCGGCGAAAGCAAACTGGAGACCGACCGGCGGCATATCCGGAGCCGTATCGAGACACTCAATAACGCACTCGCGGAACTGGAGCGGACGAGAGGGGTCAAGCGCGCACAGCGAATGCGGTCGGGCGCGCCGACGGCGGCGATTGTCGGGTATACGAACGCCGGGAAATCCACCCTGCTCAACCGGCTGACCGACGCGGGCGTGCTCGCGGAGGACAAACTGTTCGCGACGCTCGACCCGGTCACGCGGCGGCTGACCCTGCCCGGCGGGACCGAGGTCCTGCTGACGGATACCGTCGGGTTCATCGACCGCCTGCCGACCCACCTCGTCAAGGCGTTCCGCTCGACGCTGGAGGAATTGACCTATTGCGACGTCGTGGTCTGCCTCACCGACGCGTCCGAACCGGCGGAGGAACGGCG
>CANQTR010000068.1 GCA_947626805.1 uncultured Clostridia bacterium | reverse complement strand
AGGTTGAACTCGTTGCGTTTGCGGGTCAATTCGTTGTTGATGTCGGTGATATAGGAACGCATCGCGTCGAGCGGGTCTTCCTTATCGTTATATACGTTCAGGAACGCGAAGTTCGTGTAACGACCGACGATGTAGGAGCCCGGATATTCCGGCGTGCATTCGACGGCGTTGAATTGCGCGAACAGGTTGTCGGCTTCGTCCTTAGACCACGACATTCCGGCGAGCGCCTCCATGTTCGCGGTCGCCTGTTTCGCGGACGGACCGAGCAGAGCGACCATTTCGTTGCCGAAGGAGGTCTGAATATCGGCGCTCATCCACCACTGCATGTAGCTCCACGCGCCCAGCGCGTTCTTATCGCTGACCGAGCGCATCATCATCATCGCGCTGACCGCGCCGACCGTGGTATTATCGATGACAGTTTCCCCGGTCTCCGGATCCTCCGTAGCGGTACCGGGCAGCGGCGTGAATTCCCACAAACCGTTGATTTCCGGCGCGAAGATGATCAGGGAGTTGTAGTTGGTATAATCCGCAATCGCGAGCGGCATTTCGCCGGAACGGAAGCGGTTGGACAGGACGTAGGTGATTGGGAACCCGTATTGCGTGAACAGGTTGCAGGACGTGCGGAACGTAGCGAGCGAGATATCCGAATCGAGGTTGATGGCGATGCCGTCCGTCGTCGGACGAACGTTTCCGTCCGCGTCGACGTAGGTATAACCAATCGAAGCGAGGTAATCGTCGACGTTCTCGTAGTCCTTGCTGAAACCGACTTCATTATAATAGGTACGGAACAGGTTGAGGTACTCGTCGTAGTTGCCTTCCTGGTAGTAGGTCTCATCCTGCTGATACATCAGCATGGTCGAGGTGCCGACGCCGGTCGGGGCGCCGATATCGAGTTCGGCGGCCTGAATCGTGTAGATGAGCTGGTAGAATTCGTCCCAGGTATCCGGCGGGGCGATTCCCAATTCGGCAAAGATATCCTTGCGGTAGAACATCATGTTGAAGGACATGGTCTCCGGCAGGGCATAGGTCTGTCCGTACAGGGTCAGCGGGCGAATCGCCGACGGGGCGAACCGTTCCACGACCTCGTCGAAGGTCGGAATGGTGCCGTTCGCAATCAGCGGTCCGTACAGCGGGTCGTCCGCCCAGCGGGACAGGTCGTTGAAGTTGTAGCCGGTCGACGTGTCGCTGCCCGGATTATTCAGGGACAGGACCGCCGAACGAATCGCGTAGTTGACCGGATCGCCTTGCGCCGCGCCCATATAGACGTCCGGACCGGTCCCGGCAAGCGTCGCCGGCAGCAGTGTGCCGCCCGCGACCAGTTTGACGACGACCGGAATGCCGTACTTCGCGGAGAACGAGTCGTCGACGAGGCTCCGGACGATTTGTGCCTGGTCACGGGAGGTCGCCGTCCAGACTTCCACGGCGTACGCCTCGCCGTCCTCAATCACTTGACCGTCCTCGGTCGAACCGAGGGAATCGTAATCCGAGAAGAAGGACCAGAAGAACTTCTCCAGCCCGCCCCAGAGTTTGGCAAAGAAGCCCGCCTCCGCGCGCGGACTTTCCGCGTCGGGGGATTGGACGCACAGGTAGTCGATGTCGAGCGGCTGGTTTTGCGTATCGGTCAGCCACGTGCCGAGGGAGGCGGAGTGGTCCTTCAGGCTCGACAGGTAACTCGCGATGGTCGTGGGATAATGCCCCATACGGTAGCAGTCGTTCGCCACGCGTTCGAGCGTCGAGGTGTTTTCGCCCATACCGCCCGTAAGGCGGGACAGTTCTTCGGAAACCTCGTAAAGGTTATCGGATTCCTCGCGCAACCCCTTCAGGACGTCCGGGATAAGCCGCTCGAAACGGTAGTCGCGGTACTTATCCGGGCTCTTACCGGTAATCATGAGGATTTTCCGGTAGTACGCGTTGATGTTCGTCAGGGATTCGTTGACGCGGCGAAGCACGTCGGACATATCCCCGAGCACGACCTCCATGCGAATGGTGTTGACCCCCGCGTTGAGGTAGAACTTCGGATAGACCTTCTCGATGTCGTCGCTCCGTTCCCCGCTGACGACGCCGTACCAGAGCGGGTCCGTCACCCAGTCGGAGGTGTAGTCGAAACGCAATTTACACGCTTCGCGGAACGGGAGTTCGCCGTTGATATAGATTTTCCGGGAAACGTAAAGACCGGAATAGTAGCTCTGCTTTGCGCGCGGAATGATGCTGTAGAAGCCCGCCTCCGGGACTTCCACTTCCCATTCGACCCATTGACCGACGTATTCCCATTTTTCCCCGCCAATCATGTTCAGGCGGATAAGCGACGGGTCTTGCGGCTGGGTGGAAACGGAGGAACGGTTGTTGAGCTGGTAGATAGTCCGCTCGGACATCGTCGTGGGGTATTCGCCCTGCACGATGACTTGCGCGTCGCCCTTGTAGACCGCGTCGTCGCCGCCCTTGGAGGCATAGTATTCCTCATAGGTCGGAGCGGTATCGGCATGGCAGAAGGAAATCCGGTCGATGGCGACCGCCTCGCGCACCGCCTGGAAAGAAATCGTATGTTCCCCGGCTTCCAGGTAGAAACCGAGCGGCTCGTCGAAATGCTCGACGCCGAGCGAATCGGTGTAGTAGCCGTAGTAGCCGGTCGAATCGTAGAGGTAGGAATCCGTCCACGCGGACACGAGTTCCTTATCCGGCTTCAGTTCGTTGCCGTTGCCGTCCTTGGCAAACGGGCGGTTCGTTTCGAAATCCGTATAGTGGTCCCGCACGAACTGCCGGAATTCGTCGGAATCGGAGTACATCTGCACGGTTTCGCCGTCGGCATTCTTATATTCGTAGAAATCGTTCCAGACGCGGGGCAGTTCGACGGAACGGGCCTCGCTGTACGGAACCTTGCCGTCGATGAGGATATACCGCTCGATTGCCGCGTCGGAATACGCGCCGTCGGTGACGAGTTCCTCGGTCAGTTTCGGATAGCCGTCGGAATCCAGGACCGGCTTGCCGTCCTCGTCGCGCTCGATGCCGTAAACCGAGATACCGCCGGTGAAATACCCGACGTTGACGTTGTAGAACCCGGTCTCCGGGACGTCGATACGGAAGGTGACGCGGCCGTCGTCCCCGCAAAGGATGGCGAGTTTCGCGCCGTCGCGGAGCGGAATGACGCTGCCGCTCCCCGTCAGGAAATTGAAACTGGCGCTGGTGTCGTCCGCGTCGAGGTCCGCGAGAAGGTCGACGTCGAACGTCGCCTTCGCGTTCCCGGCGTTGCTGTAGATGCGCCGGTACTGGTCATAACTCGTGGACGTCAGCACGTTCTGAATCTCTTCGAGCGACGTGCGGACCAGCGAGTCCGAATTGTACTTGTGCTCCACAGTCGCCGACACGCCAAACGCGCCCACCCCGCAGAACCCCGTGACCACCGTCGCGAGGACCAGAAGCAGGGAGAGCACGCGCTTGTAGATACGTTGATTGCTGGTCATGCAGTTTTCCTCCTGAAAAATGCTATCGGCACACACCCCCGCGCCTTTGCAGACCGACGGGAGAGTACACCTTATTCATATGCCTACCTATCATATCATAAGGCGGCGGGTTTGTCAAGCGTCCCCGCGGGCGGGAGGAAACGGTTTTCCGTCGCTTTCGCGCGAAGTTTCCGCCGCCGTTTTCGCGTTCCGAACCCCGCGCCGCTTTGAGGATTTTCAACAGCAAATTTTCCGCCCGCCGTCCCGCGTTTCCGAAAGATGCCCGCCCGTTCCCTAAAACGTGAAAAACCCGCGTGCCGCAACGGTTTTTCAAAATTTCGAAACGCTTTATTTCCTTCCCGTTTTCAATTTTATGCGAACAAAACTGTCGCATTTTTTGAACGCACGGAAAACAGGCGTCTTTTTCCTTTCTTTTCCGTAAAAATACGACCTCAAAATGCACAAAAAGGACAGTGTATTTTTTATGCACTGTCCTTTTTGACAAAACAAATGTTCCTACTCGTTTTTTCGCGTTTTTGGGGCGAATTTTGACTCAGCTCAGGAAACAGGTGACGACGAAACCGTCCGACCCGTTGCCGCTGTACGTGTAACCGGTGACCCGCTCGCCCGAAAGGACCGGCAGTTGCGCCGCCTCACCGCCCGTCGCGGGCACAAAGTAGACCGCGCAAGTCTTTTCCAAACCATTGACGTCCTTATACGCAATCGTCAACGGCGACGAGGACGAATAGGTGCGGACCGCCTCAAGGTATTCCTCCAGGCAGAGGTGATTGGCTCCCATATAGGCGGCGTGCTCGAACCCAACGTACCGGTAAAGCCCCGCGTTCCCGCTCTCGTGGGTCGCGGCGGACTTCTCCGCCGGGTAGCGCAAAATGTAGCCGTAATTGGCGCAGTTGTCCGCGAGCCACAGGAATTTTCCGCTTCCGAGGGTGTCCCCGTCCGGGTCGGCCGGATAAAGCCCCAGTTCCACCGCGCAACCCGAAGCGAGGTTCTTTTCCGCCGCTTTCGCGTCCGTGCCGGGGGAGGAAAGGTACGAACGGCTGACGAGCAGGTTGGTTTTCCCTTGCGTTTCGCGGAACGCGGTCGTCATGGCGTTGAGCGCGGTGAGCGCGTCCTCCCGCAATTCCAGCTTCGTGCCGGAATAGGAATACGGGTGTTCGCCCTCATTCGCATATTTCGACGCGTTCCATGCATAAATATTCTGCAATTTCCCGCCAACGGCGTCGGACGACGACCCCGGCAGCGGCACGAGCAACCCCTCCGTCGCCTTCGCGGGCGCATCCAGCGTCACGTTGCGCACGTCCGTCGGGATTCCCGGACCGGATACCGCGTCCGACACGTCCGACACGTCCGCGTCGGAGCCGGTGGATTCCGTCTGCCCCGAAAGCGCCGCGTCGGAAGACGTCCCGCTTTCCGAATCGCTCCCGCCCTCGTCGTCCACACTGCAACTGTTGGTCACGATAACGACCGTAAGGCAGAGCGCGACCACAATGCACATCAGCGCGGCAAACAGATACTCCGAGCGAATCTTTCCAGGTTCTTTAGGCATTGGCGCAAACCTCCTTTTCTTTCGACGCAAACGGTACTTTTTGCGGGAAGGGCGGTACCCGCAGCGACACCGCCCTTCTCCTTGCGTGGCTCCGGCTTTTTACTGCTCGGACAGCCTCTTGAGTTTTTCGTATTTCTCCTTGGCGTACCCTTCGGATTCCGCGAAGAGCACCTCCGCCCGCTCCGGGAAGGATTGCGCGAGCCGCGCGTAGCGGACCTCGGAGCGAATGAAGTCCTGATAACTGCCGGTCGGCGCCTTGGAATCCAGCGTCAGCTTCCGGGTCTCCGGGTTGTACCGGAAGGTTTCCCAGTAACCCGCCTCGACCGCTTTCTTCTGTTCGACCAGGCAGTTCTGCATACCGCCCTTGACGCCGTGCATTTCACAGGGCGCGTAGCCGATAATCAGCGACGGACCGTGATAGGCTTCCGCCTCGGTCAGCGCCTTGAGCAGCTGGTTCTTGTCGTAGCCCATGCAGACTTGCGCGACGTAGACGTAGCCGTAGGACATCGCGATGGCGGCGAGGTCCTTCTTCTTTTGCGTCTTGCCGGCAGCCGCGAATTGCGCGACGGAACCGGTCGGCGTGGACTTGGACGCCTGTCCGCCGGTGTTGGAATACACCTCGGTGTCAAAGACAAAGACGTTGACGTCCTCGCCCGACGCGAGCACATGGTCCAGACCGCCGAAGCCGATATCGTACGCCCAGCCGTCGCCGCCGAAGATCCAGACGGACTTCTTGGAAAGGTAATCCTTGTATTGCAGGATTTCCGCCCGCAGGTCGGCACACTTCTCGCAAGTACAGCCTTCCAGCATCGCGACGAGGTCTTTCGTCGCCTTCGCGTTCGCGGCGCCGTCCTCAAGCGTGGACAGGTAAGCGTCGATGACCGCCTTCTTGCCCTCGTCCGTCACGGTCTCCGCGAGCCGTTTCACCAGACCGATGACCCGGTCGCGCACGACCTTCTGACCGAGATTGATGCCGAACCCGTGCTCGGCGTTATCCTCGAACAGCGAGTTCGCCCAAGCCGGACCCCTGCCGCTCTCGCGGTTGACCGTATACGGCGTCGCCGGCGCGGAACCGCCCCAAATCGAGGAGCAGCCGGTCGCGTTCGAAATGTACATTCTCTCGCCGAACAGCTGGGTGACGATACGGGCGTAGGAAGTCTCGGCGCAGCCCGCGCAGGAGCCGGAGAACTCCAGCAGCGGCTGTTTGAACTGGCTGCCCTTGACCGTGTTGTTGACCAGTTCGGTCTTTTCGGAAACGTTCGCCACGCAATAGTCGAACACCGGCTGCTGGTCCAGTTGCGTCGCCATCGGGACCATGCGAAGCGCGCTCTTCGGCGCGGCGAGTTCGTTGGCGCGCTTTGCGGCCTTCTTCGGGTCGTCCGGGAACTCCGCGGACGCCGCGGCTTGCGCGTCCTTGAGCGCTTTGGCGGTGACCGGGCACTCCTTCACGCAAAGCGTGCAGCCCATGCAGTCAAGCGGGCTGACCGCGACGGTGAAGCGATAGGCGGTCTTGACGACCGGTTTCTCGGTGAATCTGGTCGCCTCCGGCGCTTTCGCCGCTTCTTCCTCGGTCATCGCGAACGAGCGAATCGCCGCGTGCGGGCAGACGAAGGAGCAGTTGTTGCACTGAATGCAGTTCTTTTCGTTCCAAACCGGGGCGTTGACCGCGACCCCGCGCTTTTCAAACGCGGCGGAGCCTTGCGGGAAGGTGCCGTCGGCGTACTCCGCGAACGCGGAAACCGGCAGGCGGTCGCCGTCCATGCGGTCGACGGGCGTAACAATCTTGTTGACGAAACGAATCAAATCCTCGCGCGTCCCGGTCGCGGTATCCGCTTTCCGCTCGGCGGGCGCGTTCTTCCAGGATTCCGGCACCTTCACTTCCGTCGCGGCGTCCGCGCCGGCGTCGATGGCGGCGTAGTTGAGGTCGACCATCGCCTGTCCCTTCTTGATATAGGACTTATATGCCATCTTCTTGATGTATTCGATGGCTTCCGCCTTCGGCAGAATGCCCGCGAGCGAGAAGAACGCGGACTGCAGGACGGTGTTCTTGACCTTCGGGTTGCCGATTTGCTTGGACGCGATGGTGGTCGCGTCGATGATGTAGAAACGGATCTTGTTTTCGGCGATGTACGCCTTGACCTCGTTCGGCAGGTGCGCGTCGAGTTCGTCGGCGCTCCATTGGCAGTCGAGCAGGAACGTGCCGCCCGGCTTGACGTCCTGCACGATACGGTAGCCTTTTAATATATAGGAAGAGTTGTGGCAGGCGACGAAGTCCGCCTTGGTGATGTAGTACGGGCTCTTGATGGGCTTATCGCCGAACCGCAGGTGCGAGATGGTCACGCCGCCGGTCTTTTTCGAGTCGTACTGGAAGTACGCCTGAATGTACTTGTCGGTGTGGTCGCCGATGATTTTGATGGAGTTCTTGTTCGCGCCGACCGTGCCGTCGCCGCCGAGCCCCCAGAACTTGCAGGAAATGGTTCCCGCCGGGGCGGTGTCGACGCCGGTGCGTTCCGGCAGGGAAAGCCCGGTCAAATCGTCGACGATGCCGATGGTGAAATTGCCCTTCGGCGTATCCAGCGCGAGGTTATCGTACACGGCGACGATGGACGCCGGGGTGGTGTCCTTCGAGCCGAGACCGTAGCGACCGCCGACGACCGTGATGTCCGTCCGACCGGTGCGGTTGAGGGCGGCGACCACGTCGAGGTAGAGCGGTTCGCCGAGGGAACCGGGTTCCTTCGTGCGGTCGAGCACGGCGACCTTTTTGACCGTCGCGGGAATCGCTTCGGACAGCTTTTCCGCCACGAACGGACGGTACAGACGCACCTTGACAAGACCGACCTTCTCGCCCCTCGCGTTCAGGTAGTCGATGACCTCCTCGGTCACGTCGCAGACGGAACCCATCGCGACGATGACCCGCTCCGCGTCCGGCGCGCCGTAGTAGTTGAACAGACCGTAGTTCGTGCCGAGTTTTTCGTTGACCTTCGCCATGTACTCCTCAACGACGGAGGGAATGGCGTCGTAGTACGGGTTGCAGGCTTCGCGGTGCTGGAAGAAGATGTCGCCGTTCTCCGCCGAACCGCGCAGGACCGGGTGCTCCGGGTTGAGCGCGCGGGCGCGGAACGCGCGGACGGCGTCCATATCCACCATTTCCTTGAGGTCCTCGTAATCCCACGCTTCGATTTTCTGGATTTCATGGGACGTCCGGAACCCGTCGAAGAAATTCAGGAACGGGACGCGACCCTTGATTGTCGACAGGTGCGCGACGGCGCCGAGGTCCATGATTTCCTGCTGGTTCGACTCCGCCATCATCGCGAAACCGGTCTGCCGGCAGGCGTAAACGTCCGAATGGTCCCCGAAAATATTGAGCGCGTGGGACGCGACGCAGCGGGCGGAAACGTGAATGACGCAAGGGAGCAGTTCGCCCGCGATTTTGTACATATTCGGAATCATCAGCAGAAGCCCTTGCGAAGCGGTGTAAGTCGTCGTCAGCGCGCCGGCGGCAAGGGAGCCGTGCACGGCGCCGGCGGCGCCGCCTTCGGACTGCATTTCCGTGATACGCACGCGGTCGCCGAAAATGTTGCGGGCGGGTTCGCCGAAGATGTTCTTATCCGTTGCGGACCAGGTGTCCGTCACTTCAGCCATCGGGCTCGACGGGGTGATTGGGTAGATGGCGGCAACTTCCGTGAACGCATAGGAAACGTGCGCTGCGGCGGTGTTGCCGTCCATGGAAATCTTTTTTCTTTGCAATTTTGCCATTTGCTTATGCCTCCTGTTTCTATCTTCATTCTATCATATCACTTTTTTCGCTTTCTGTAAAGGTCTAACGGCAAATTTTTTTGCATTTTTTTCGATTTTCC
>CANQTR010000067.1 GCA_947626805.1 uncultured Clostridia bacterium | reverse complement strand
TCCCCGCCCAAGCATTACACCATCGAAACCCTCAACAACTACCTCAAAAACCCGTTCCGCGAGGAGAAAGCGGCGGCGAAGGAGCGCGACGGGGCGGACGACGCCGACGCCGCGGGGGACGCCGACGACCGCGAGGAATACCGGGCGATTTTCGAAGGGCTTGAACTCGGCACGGAGGCGACCCGGACCGGTATCATCGACAACGCACGAAAGAGCAACTATATCCAACTGAAAAAGGACGTCTACACGATTCTGCCGGACGGGGAATTCCTCGTGAATTCGCTCGAAGAACTGGGAATCGTGATGGACAAATACCGGACAAGCGAACTCGGCAAGGCGCTCAAGGACGTCTTTCACGGGGTTATGAGCGTGTCCGAAAGCGTCCGCCTTGCCGAGGACCGCATTTCCGCGGCGTTTTCGGCGTGTCCGGCGGACCGCGATACGGGGTATTTCGGCGAGGTCGTCGGTCCCTGTCCGCTTTGCGGCGGGGACGTGCGCCGTATGCGGGATTTTTACGGGTGCGCGAACTACCGCGAGGGCTGTAAGTTCAGCGTCCGTACGCATATTTGCGAGCGGGCGATCCCGACGGACGCCTTGCGGAAACTGCTCGCGGGGGAGGAGACCGGCGTGCTCGACGGGTTCCGCTCGAAGAAAACCGGTCAGCCGTTTTCGGCGTCGCTCCGGCTGGACGAGAGCGGAAAGGCGGTGTTCGTTTTCCCCGACCGCCGCGAGCCGAAAAAGCCGGACGTGCCGGTCTGTCCGCTTTGCGGCAGGGCAATCGTCAAGGGAAAGACCGCTTACGGCTGTTCCGGCTGGAAGGACGGGTGCGCGTTCCGTCTGCCGTTCGAAAAGGACGGAAAGCGGTTGACCGACCGCGAGGCGTTCGCGCTGATTTCTGCCGCACGGCAAGGAGGTTCCGTATGAAACCGAAGGAACAGGGCGTCCCGGCGCTGTTTTTCCCCCCGCCGAAGGAGGCGGTGACGTCGCTTCTCGCGTGGTATCGCGCGAACGCGCGGGTCCTGCCGTGGCGGACGGAAATCACGCCGTACCGGGTCTGGGTCTCGGAAATCATGCTGCAGCAGACCCGCGTGGAGGCGGTTAAGCCCTATTTTCAACGCTTTCTCGACGCGTTCCCGGATATCCCGTCGCTCGCGGGCGCGGAGGACGCGCGATTGCTCAAACTGTGGGAGGGGCTCGGCTATTACAGCCGCGCGCGGAACCTGAAAAAGGCGGCGTGCGTCCTGACCGAACGGTACGGCGGGGAACTTCCCGCGGACGTCGCGGAATTGCGGAAACTGCCCGGCATCGGCAGTTATACGGCGGGCGCGATTGCGTCGATTGCGTTCGGTATCCCCGCGCCGGCGGTGGACGGCAATGTTTTGCGGGTGCTCGCCCGGCTGACCGGCTGTTTCGCCGACGTGCGCGACCCGAAGACCCGCCTGTCCGCCGAGGAGACCGCCCTGCAGATGTGTCCGCCGGAAACGCCCGGCGATTTCACGCAGGCGATGATTGAACTCGGCGCGCTGGTTTGCGTGCCGAACGGGGACGCGAAATGCGGGGAATGTCCGTTCCGCCCGTGGTGCGTCGCCGCGCGGGACGGGCTGACCGACTGCCTGCCGGTTCGCTCGGCGAACGCTCCGCGTCGGGTCGAACAGCGGACCGTCCTGCTGTTGCGGGAGGGGGATGTCTACCTGATTCGCCGCCGCCCGTCGAAAGGACTGCTCGCGGGACTATACGAACTGCCGAACGTGGAAGGCGCGCTCGACCGCGAACAGGCAATCGCTTTCGCCCGCGAAAACGGTTTCCAACCGCTCCGCACCGAACCGCTCCCGCCCGCAAAGCACATCTTCACCCACGTCGAATGGCACATGACCGGCTGGTCGATGACCGGCTACTTCGCCGACGGCGGGGAAGGGGGGTCCCGCATTCTCGCGCGGCGGGAGGAACTTTCGGACGTCTACGCCATTCCGTCCGCTTTTTCCGCCTATCTTCGGGAGATTCGTTCAGGCGAAGCCTGATGCAAAGCCTGATGCAAAGCCTGACGCAAGGCGTGACGGGGCGCGTCGCGCTCGAACCGCCCCCGATTCCCCGAAAATTTGCGGCATACCAAATCAAAAAGCAAAGGAGAACTCTTATGAAACTGATGATTGCGTCCGACCTGCACGGGTCGGTCGCCTGCACGGAACGCCTGCTCAAGCGCATGGACGAGGAGAACCCGAAAAAACTGGTCCTGCTCGGCGACCTGCTCTACCACGGACCCCGCAATATCCTGCCCATGCGGTACGATACCGCAAGGGTCGCCGAACTGCTCAACGCGCGCCGTTCGTCGCTGTTCTGTGTCCGCGGCAATTGTGACACGGAGGTCGACCAGGCGGTCCTGCAATTTCCAATCCTTTCGGATTCCGGCTTGCTGTTCGTCGACGGGCTGACCCTGTTTGCCACGCACGGGCATCTGTACGCGCCGCCGCTTTCGCCGGGAGACATCCTGTTGCACGGGCATACGCACGTCCCGGAACATACCGTTTTCGGGGATAACCCCGTCCTCAACCCCGGCTCGACGACCCTTCCGCGCGGCGGCTCGAAGAACAGCTACATGACCTACGAGGACGGTCTGTTCCTCTGGAAAACGCTGGACGGGGACGTGTTCGACCGGCTGGAACTGTAGAGAATTCCCCGAAACGGTGAAAAAACAACCGCAAGTTGCGAAAAAACAACCGTTTGTCGGTTCCCTTTTTACTTTCGTTCTGGTATTCTGGAAACAGTCGAGGGCCTCGTAAAAAACGAAACGAAAGGAAGGAAAACTCTATGAACCAAACCACGATTGGGCAAAACATCGCGTTCTGGCGGCGGAAAGCCGGACTGACGCAGGAGCAGCTTGCCGAAAAACTGGGCGTTACGGCGCAAGCGGTCTCCAAATGGGAAAACGACCTTTCCCAGCCGGACCTGAATTTCGTCCGGCAGATGGCGGCGCTGTTCGGAATCACGCTGGAGGAGCTGCTCAACGGCGAATCGGCGGTCCCCGTCGTGCGCGTCGCGGACGAGGAACGGCGGGAAAAACGAATCGTCCAAATTCAAGTCAAAACGCCGGAGACATCCGTCGCCGTGCGGATACCGGCTACGCTGTTTCGGTCGATGTACGAGAGCGGGCAGCTGCAGGGACTTGTCGGAAACGAAGAAGAAGCGGTCGCGGGACTTTGCGCCGTGATGGAGATGATTGAGCAAGGCACGGTCGGAAGGCTGGTCGACGTCGAAACAGAGGAATCTACAGTCTGCATCGAGGTGGTTGCGTATGAAGGTTGAATACTGTGTCGCCGGGAAATCCGGTCAGGTGGATTGCGGGAAAGACGTGTTTCTGCTCGGTATCCTGTTTTGTAAAGAAGGCAGGCATTACGTCAACATAAATGACGCGGTGCCGTTTCCCTGCCGCGAAACGACGTATGACCTGCCGCAGGACGGTCGTCTGGTGTTGCGTTTCTTCACGACCGACGACGCGGCGGAACGCGCGTCGCTGAAAGCCTATGCGGGGCTGAAACACGTTGAAATCGACGACGGGTCGTTCCCCGGCGGGTTCACGCTGACCGCGACCTATTGAAAAACAAACCGGAAAGGGGTTTCCTTTCCGGTTTTTGTGTAGCGATAAACTTTTCGGTTCCCGTCAAAACAGCAGTTTCGGCAACGAGGGCAACTTTTTCATGTTGTGCCAATGCAGGTCGTTCGGGCGAATTTCCGTTCGGCATAACGCGGCAAGGCGTTTGTCCCAATCCGACCGCTGGCTCGCATCCGCCTCGACACGAAAGACGCCGTCGCCCTTTTCGACGACCGTGTAGCAGGGATTCACATTTTCGGTTTCCACATACGCGAAAGCGTTTCTTTCGACGTCAAGGAGCAGGACGGGACATTTTGGCTTATTTGCGTTCCTGTCATATAGTTCCGGTTGCAGAAAGAGAAGTTTCCCGTCGTTGCTTGCGGAAAAGTTCAGCGTGAAAAAGAAGTTCGTGACGTTCAGGACCAACCGGGGGTCGTTTTGATTCTTCAGAATCGCGAGAAGCCCCACACAATTGCACGGCGAAACCTCGTTTATGCAGTATATGCAACACAGGAGGTCGTTTTGCGGGACGTGATAAAATTCGTCGAACGTCCAGCCGTTTCGGTACCGCGACCAGTCCGGGAGCGAGGAAAAATCGTATTTCCAATCCGTCGTTCGCATACGGGACCCTTTTTCTTTACGCCGGTTTTAGCCGTTATACGCTTCCTTGTCGCAAAGCAGGACGACGTCCGGGTGGCACTTGAGAATCGTGCCGGGGACTTGCGTGGTGATGCGGTCGTCGAGCATTTTCTCGATGACGTAGTGCTTCGCCTTGCCGCTTGCGAGGACGATGATTTTCTTCGCCTTCATGATACTGCCGATACCCATCGTGACCGCTTGCGTCGGGACGTCCGCCTTGCTCGCGAAGAAACGGGAATTCGCCTCAATCGTGCTGTCGGTCAGACCGGTCAGGTGCGTGCCGACGTAGAGGTTCTCCTCCGGCTCGTTGAACGCGATATGCCCGTTCGGACCGAGACCGAGCACCTGCAGGTCGATTCCGCCCGCCGCCTCGATTGCCTCGTCGTAGGCTTTGCCCATCGCCGCCGGGTCCTTCGCGAGTCCGTCCGGGACGTGCGTGCGGGACTTGTCGATGTCGACGTGGTCGAACAGGTTGTGGTTCATGAAATAGCGGTAGCTCTGGTCATGCTCCGGAGCGAGCGGATAGTA
Organism: uncultured Clostridia bacterium; assembly: GCA_947626805.1. Taxonomy (GTDB): domain Bacteria; phylum Bacillota; class Clostridia; order Oscillospirales; family CAG-382; genus Coliplasma. Next base: position 4,210 of record CANQTR010000067.1, on the reverse strand, counting down.
TTCGTCGAGGTTGTAGGAAGTGACGTCCTTGAATGAGATTTCGCCGGCTTTGTTCATCTTCGCCAATTCCTGGTACATGCCGACCGGGGTCGAGCCGGTCGCGAGCCCCAGCACGCACTTCGGCTTCTCCTTGAGCAGTTTAGCGATGATTTTCGCGCCCTCTTTGGACATCTCTTCGTAGTTTTCGCATACAATCAGTTTCATTTTGCAATACCTCCATTGATTTTTCTGCCCTTGTAGTTTAGCACACTTTTCCTTTCGATTCAATAGGTTTTCGCAATTTTTTTCACTCTTTTTGAAAATCGTTTGACAAATTCCGCCGGTTGTGCTATACTGGGACCGTCAAATCGCTTTGCAGACTGCCACAGGAGATTTTTTATCATGAAACGACTCATTCTTGTCACTTCGCCCCCCGCTTGCGGGAAAACCTATATCTCCAAAAAACTCGCCGAAAACCTCAAACACGTCGTCTATCTGGACAAGGACACGCTCATACCGCTCTCGAAAAAGGTGTTCGAGGCGGCGGGGGAGCCGTATGACCGTAGTTCCGCCTTCTTCGAAAAGTACATTCGCGACGCCGAATACGTCACGATTCTCGCCCTCGCGTTCGAGGCGCTCAAGTACGACGACATCGTGCTCATCAACGCCCCGTTCACGCAAGAGGTTCGCAACAGCGCGTATATCAACGACCTCAAGAAACGGCTCGTCCAACTCAACACCAAACTGACGGTCATCTGGGTGCAGACGGACGTGGAGGTCTGCAAACAGCGAATGTTGCTCCGGAATTCCGACCGCGACACCTGGAAAGTCGAGCATTGGGACGAGTATGTGAAAGGGGTGGACTTCTCCATTCCCGCCGCGCTCGACGACCCGGACGTGCTCGACGACCTGTTGATTTTCTATAATTCCAGCGACGCGGAATACAACGAATCCATGTCCCGCGTCCTCGACATCATCGAAAACAGTTGAAAATCGGCGACGCCCCTGCAAAAACAGGAGCGTTTTGCAAACGAAAGGAGTTTTGAACGTGATACCCAAACCGCTGGACCTGGTCGTGGATATGTACGGCTGTCCGAATCGTTGCCTGCACTGCTGGATTGGGCATATGCCGAACCGCCGAATGCGGGACGGGGACGACCGATTCATCGTCGACTTTTTTCGACCGTATTTCGACCGTATCGCCTTTTACAGTTGGTTGCGGGAGCCGGACTATTGCGACGATTACCGGGAACGGTGGGAGAAGGACTTGCGTCTGTCGGTCAGCGAGGTCCCGAAACGGTTCGAACTGGCGAGTTTTTGGCGTATCGTCCGGGACCCGTCGTACGTCCCGTTCCTCCGGGAGGTCGGCGTCCGAAGGGTGCAACTGACCTTTTTCGGTCTGGAGGCGTTGACGGACAAATACGTCGGACGCAAGGGCGCGTTTCGGGAACTTCTGCAGGCGACGGAACTTTTGCTCGCGCACCGAATCGCCCCCCGCTGGCAGGCGTTCATCAACGAGGAAAACAAGGACGAACTTGCGGAACTGCTACGTCTTTCCGAAACCCTGCAGTTGCGGGAGCGGTGCGAAGCGTTCGGCGAGGAATTTCGGTTCTTCGTCCACGAGGGGAGTTGCGACGGAGAAAACCGCAAACTCTACGGGATTCGCATCCGCAAAGGGAACGTCCCGGCGGAACTCAAGCCGTACTATCTGGACCTTGACCGGCTCGCGTCGGAGCGCGAATGGGTGGAACGCTTGCGGGACGATTCTTCGCACGTGACCTTCCGCAATGCGGACCGAATCGTCCTGCAGATTTCCAACCGGTTCGACGTGTACTTCAATTTTTCCGAGATGTCCGACCGGTGGAAAATCGGAAATCTCAAAACGGACGCGCCGGACGAATTGGTGCGGCGTGTCGCGGAGGAGGACGTTCCCGCGCTTTGCGTGGCGCGGAACCGAACCGTCGGGGAACTTGCCGCGCGGTACGGCGACCCGCATTCCGAGCGGTTGTTCTCGCGGGGCGACTACGAGGAATACTTGCTGAACCTCTGCTTGTACGACAAGTCGATTCCCGTGTGATTTTTATGAGAACGGAGGCGTTTCCGTTGCAGAACGCCTCCTTTTTTCAATTTTTTTCGCAAAAACGCGAAAACCACCCAACAAACACCCGTTTTCCGACACTTTCTAAGCGAAAGGCGGTGAGATGATGCGGCCCGAAATACTCGAACGGTACGTTGAAAAGGTCTACGGCTACGCGGTAAAGCGAACCTACTCCAACGAGGAGGCGGAGGAACTGTCGCAGGAAATTCTGCTCGCGGCGGTGAGGGAACTGCCGAAACTACGCGAGGAGGAGCGGTTCGAACCGTGGCTTTGGGGGCTCGCGAAGAACGTGACGAGGACCTTTCGGCGGACGCTCGGGAAGCGGCGGGAACTGTACGCCTACGACACGCTGGAGATTCCGTGCGAGGACGAATACTTCGACGAGCAGGCGGAACTCTACGACGCCTTGCGGACGAAGATCGCCATGCTGTCCGCGGCGTACCGCGACGTCGTCGTTCTGCATTACTACGACGGCCTTTCGACCAAAGACATCTCCGACCGGCTGGGCATTCCGGAAGGTACCGTCCGGTGGCGGCTGTCGGAGGCGCGAAACAAACTGAAAAAGGAGTGTATGGAAATGGAAGAAACCGCGTTGCGTCCGGTCAAATTGCGGCTGGACATCTACGGCACCGGCAACTACGGCGGACTTGTCCCGTTCCCGTCGGAGTACGTCAAGGACGCGCTGTCCCAGAATATCCTGTGCGGATGTTACGACAGCCCGAAAAGCGTCGAGGAACTCGCGAAGCTGTGCGGGGTACCGGCGTATTACGTCGAGGACCGCCTGCAAAACATGCTGAAACGGGAAGCGGTCGTCGAGGTCGGCGGGAAGTATCGCACGGACTTCGTCATTTACGACGACCGATACGGCAAGTTTTGCGAGGAAAACGGCGAAAAACAGCTTCGCCCGCTGTTGCAGGACCTGACGGACGCCCTGAAACGCGTCGCCGAGGACGCGGGGCAACTCGGTCTGTACACGGCGGAACGAAGCGACGCCGACCTCTTTTACCTGTACGGCGCGATGGCGTTTTCCCACCTGGACGCCAAATACGGCACCCTCCCGTACCCGCCGATTCCCAAGCGGTACGACGGGAATCCGTGGTGCTACCTCGGCATTACGGAGACCGGCAAATACCGCCGCATCGGGATTGGAACCCAATGCAACGCCAACCGGGGGAGTCGGGGCAGTTGCAGTCATACCGTATTCTTTATGAGCGGGTTTGCCTGGCGGGGTATGATGGTTGACAGATGTATCAACGTTTGCGAGGATATCCTTTGCAAAGGCGGTACGGAGGACGTCCGTTCGGCGGCGGACGCGATTCGGGACGGCTATATTCGCCGGCGGGAGGACGGCAGTCTGCTCGTGACCATTCCGTTCTTCACGAACGAGCAGTACGTCCGATTCGGCGGTATCGTTGAGAACCGGCTCGCCCCGCTGATGCCCGCCTACAACGAAATGCTCGACCGCTTCGTCGCCGGGTACAAGGCGCTGTTCCCGCGCCACCTTTCGGACGACGCGGACCGGATGTGTCGAGGGCTGTTCATGGGAATGTACCACGAAATCGCCCGCCATATCCAACGGACGGGCGCCGTCCCCCCGCCGTCGCCGGGTTGCGTTTGCGACGTGATCGTTCAGCACAAAAAGCCGGAAAATTGAGAAAGGAGTGCATGAAAATGGAAGAAACCGCGTTGCGTCCGGTCAAATTGCGGCTGGACATCTACGGCGTCAGAAATTATGGCGGGAACATCCCGTTCCCGACGGTGTACGTCGAGGACGCGCTGTCCCAGAATATCCTGTGCGGGTGTTACGAAAGCGCGAAAAGTGTCGAGGAACTCGCGAAGCTGTGCGGGGTACCGGCGTATTATATCGAGGACAGCCTGCAAAATCTGCTGAAACGGGAGGCGGCCGTCGAGGTCGGCGGGAAGTATCGCACGGACTTCGTCATTTACGACGACCGATACGGCAAATATTGCGAGGAAAACGGTGAAAAACTGCTTCGCCCGCTGTTGCAGGACCTGGCGGACGCCCTGAAACGCGTCGCCGAGGACGCGGGGCAACTCGGACATTACACGGCGGAACGGAGCGACGCCGACCTCTTTTACCTGTACGGCGCGATGGCGTTTTTCTGCATGAAA
>CANQTR010000066.1 GCA_947626805.1 uncultured Clostridia bacterium | reverse complement strand
TGTGGTTGCGGAAAGCCGTGCGTTTGTCCGGGGACTTCGCACTCCCGGTTTGCGCGTTTGTTTTGTGGCTTTTTTGTCCCGAAATAAACCGCATTTTCTATTGATTTTCAACGAATTTTGTGATAAACTGTATTTCCCACGCGTTTTGTGGGGATAAAGGAGATGGTCATATTGCTATATAATAGCGATATTGAAATCCGCACGTTCGAACAACTTACAGCGCTCTATCTTAAAAACCAAAAAGGACGCGTAAAGGAAAGCACCTACTACACAGCCGAGAAAATCATCGTGAATCACATTCTGCCGTTTTTTTCGGAGATGAATGTGCGCGATATAACGCCGTTTGTGATTTTAACATGGGAACAAACGAAGTCTTCTTACAGTTGCAAGTATCGCCGTACCCTTCGCGCCCATCTTGGCTCTATCCTACGTTTTGGAAACCGGTATTTTGACCTTCCAAATGCTTTGCCAAAGGTAGAACCAATTCGGAACACAGAGCAGAAGAAAGAAATGAATATTTGGACCAAAGACGAGTTCGCAACATTCCTTCGTGTTGTAGACGACCCGACCTATCGGTGCCTTTTCCGCTTTCTGTTTATCACTGGGTGCCGAAAAGGGGAGGCGTTTGCTCTTTCTCCCGGCGATTTAAACCCGACAAATTGTACGGTATCTATCACGAAAAGCCTGACCCGCAAAGTGTATGGTAGAACTTATGCGATTACAACGCCAAAAAATATGGCAAGCAACCGTATCATAGATTTGCCGCAAGGTATCATGGACGATTTGCTCGCCTTGACACCGAGCGATTCCAATTTCCTTTTCGGGGGAGATAAGCCTTTGGCAGATAACACCGTAAATCGTCGCTTTCGACAATGGGTTGAAATGTCAGGGGTTAAAAGGATTCGCATTCATGACCTTCGCCACAGCAGTGCGTCATATCTTATAAGTGAAGGGGTAACAATTGTTGCGGTAAGCAAACGGCTTGGACATTCTGATATAGAACAGACGCTAAACACATATAGTCACGTTTTGCCTCAAGATAATGTGCGGATAAACAAGTTGTTCATGGAAATATGACGGATTCGTTCCCCGTATTCTCCACCAAAAATCGGCAAAGCGTCAGCTTTGCCGATTTTTAATTCTACACGCTCCATCATGAAAGGAGACAGATATGGCAAAGAAAACCGACACAGACCCAAACCGTAAGATAAAAGCGATAGTTGCTATGCTGTTTGACGACATTCCCTATTCCGAGGAGGTCGTTTCGGCACAGGATAAAATAATGCATGCGCTTGACGCTGAATTCGGCAAGATAAAAGAAGGCAGACACGAGGATGAGGCATTAGAGGAACTGTTCGGCAAGTATGGCAAGCTGTCGCAGATGGCAGAGCTTGCAGGCTACCCCGCGGACAGTGCGGAAAAGTGGCGCGGCGAAACGCAAGCTGTTGATATTTCCCCGCTGAAAAAGGAGCTGTGGAAACAGCGGAAGAGCGTTTATCTTTCCTCGGCATTTGCGGTCTTTGCTCTGTTGCAGGTGTTCTGGCTGATATACAATATTACCGCAAAACCTGTTGCCGTGATCGGAAATGTTTGCTTTATCGCCATTGATTTATTCATTGCGTCTTTTCCCTTTCGCAAGTATCTTGCCATTGAAAAAGCTGCACAGAACAACAAGTATGATACAGATTCATACAAGTATCTGCGAAAACGTAGTGATAAATATGCAAAGCGTCTGCTAAACGGCATAGCGTTGCTTTTTGCGGTAGTGTTCGTATTTGTAGTAGTTGAACTTAGCTTTTACTTTTTTGGCAACTCAAAATCAGCGGAGTTTTCGGAGAATTTTTTCAATAACAGCATCGTAATTGAGATGCCTGTTTTTCTGCTGGTGAAAAATATCCTCTGTCTTAGAATGATACGTCGGAGGATAAATCTTCCCGATAAGGCGAACTATAAAAAGCATATCATTGGTGTGACCGTTTTCTCGGTGGTTTACTGGCTTGCAGTGACGGCATTTACGGTCATAAAGAGCAAAGACATCGCTTACCCCGGGAATATCTTTATCATAGCAGGGATATTTTTCGGACTGTTAGTCCTCGTCTACGACCTCACCCTGCGAAAGAAGATTACATTTAGAAACATCGTCATCAATAAGCCAAGAATTGCCGTTTATGTTGCGGCGGCGGTGGCAGTCGGCGGCTTTACATTCTTGCAGCAGGATACATGGTACACCCAGAACTATATTAATTCCGTACCCGTTGTAGAGCATAACATCCACAAGATTGAATACAACGATGATACGGGCGTTTACACCATAACCAAGTCTACCGATGATTTTAAGATACTGCACCTGACCGATATTCACATCGGCGGAAGTTTGTATTCCTACCGCAAGGATATGAAAGCGCTGAAGGCTTGCTATGCCGAGATTGCATACACGCACCCCGACCTTGTTGTGGTCACGGGCGACTTGTGCTTTCCGCTGGGAATCATGTCAATGTCCCTGAACAACACGGCTCCCGTAGGACAGTTTGCGGCGTTTATGCGAAATACGGGCATTCCCTGGGCGTTCACCTACGGCAACCACGACACGGAATCGCTTGCTTCGGCAAATAAACAAGAGCTGAACGATGTCTACAAGTCGCTGTCATTCAAGACCTCGGGAACCTTGCTTTACCCCTACAAGCAGCCCGATGTAATGGGCAGGAACAATCAGCTGATCGAGTTACGCAATTCCGACGGCACGCTGAACATGGGACTGTTTCTGATAGACTCCAATGCCTACACCGACGAGGGAATAAACGTCTATGACTATATCCACGACGACCAGGTGGACTGGTATGCCGATGAGGTCAGACGCATGAACGACGAGGCGGGACACACGGTAAACTCAATGGTGTTTTTCCATATTCCTTTGCAGGAGTACCGGACTGCCACCGAACTTTATCTTGACGGCAGTGATGAGGTGAAATACTTCTACGGCGAAAACCCGGGCGACCACGGCGGCGTCACCAACGACCTGGTATGCTGTTCGGACTATCCCAGTAAGATGTTTGATACAGCCCTTGAACTGGGCAGTACGACGGGATTCTTTTGCGGTCACGACCACTACAACAATGCCTCTATTGCGTACAAGGGCATTCGCCTGACCTATGGCATGAGCATTGATTATCTTGCTATGCCCGGCATCGAAAAAGAAACAAAACAGCGTGGTGCAGAGCTGATAACGATACACGCTGACAGCTCATGGGAGTCTGAGCAGATACCGCTGGATTCCATAACATGACAAAAAGCAGGAAGGTGCCGCAACAGGATTTTGACGCTCTGGTGGAACTGCTGGATATCGGTCCGCTGCTGTCAAGGCGGGTCACGACCCTGTCCGGCGGCGAGAAACAGCGCGTCGCGATTGCCCGCGCTCTGATTCTGGACCCCTGCCTGATTCTTGCCGACGAACCGACCGGCAATCTGGACCCCAAGAATCGGGACGTCATCATGAATCTGCTGCACCACGAGCACGCGAAGGGGCGCGGCGTCCTGCTGATTACCCATGACATGGAAATCGCCAAAGAGGCGGACACGGTCTATACGCTTGCCGACGGCGTCCTTCGCGCGGAAACCGCCGAAAATCCGGCGTAGCGCGGTTCGTCGGGCGGGTCGTCACATCAGGCGTCTGTTTTGCGCCGCCGTTTTTACGGCGACGCGTTGCGTTTCCGGCGCGGTTGCGGCTTTTTTGCCGTTTTGTCCCGACGACGGTTTTTACGACGGTATTTTCCCCTTGCGCTTGCTTTGTAAAATCGAAAAAAATAAAAACCCTTGTGTACCAAGGGTTTTTTCGTGGAGCTGATGGCGGGATTCGAACCCGCGACCTCATCCTTACCAAGGATGTGCGCTACCACCTGTGCCACATCAGCGTCGCAAGGGAAAATGTGGAGGCGCCACCCAGAATCGAACTGGGGAATAAAGGTTTTGCAGACCTCTGCCTTACCGCTTGGCTATGGCGCCATTCACCACGGGCGGCATTTGGAGCGGATTACGGGGGTCGAACCCGCTACCTCAACCTTGGCAAGGTTGCGCTCTACCAAATGAGCTAAATCCGCATCGGATTGTAAATAAGCCGCACCGCAGGCACGGACGCAGGGAAAACCCGCGTCCAGACCTGCCGCGCTGCACTTTGGTGCCTCCGGTCGGAGTTGAACCAACGACACGAGGATTTTCAGTCCTCTGCTCTACCAGCTGAGCTACAGAGGCAAGTGGCGACTCGAAGGGGACTCGAACCCCTGACCTCCGCCGTGACAGGGCGGCGTTCTAACCAACTGAACTACCGAGCCGTTTGACACCGCAAGGTATTCCCCACGGCACTTGTCTATCATACCATATCCTGGCGGATTTTGCAAGCCTTTTTTTGCAAAAAATGTCCCCAATTTTCAGTGGTTTTTTTGTGCTTTTTGCCGTCACACCGTCAGGTCGTAAAACCCGCTCCCCAAAAAGGCGCAAAGTTGTTGCGAATCGACTTCCAGTTGCAGACCGCGTTTCCCGGCGCTGACAAAAATGGTTTCGAACAGGGAGGCGGTTTCGTCGAAGAACGTGGGGAACTGCTTCTTCATGCCGACCGGCGAGCACCCGCCCCGCAGATACCCGGTCAGCGGCAAAAGGTCCCGCACCGGAATCAGTTCCACGCGCTTGTCACCGGCGGCGACGGCGCATTTCTTCAGGTCCAATTCCTCGGCGACCGGAATAACGAACACCAGAAATCCCCGCTTCTCCCCGTGCGCGACCAGCGTTTTGAACATCTGTGCGGGGTCGAGCCCGAGGACTTCCGCCGCGTGAACGCCGGAAAGGTCGCTCTCGTCCACCTCATAGGAGCGGGTGGAAAACGGCACGCCCGCCGTCCGCAGCATGCGCATTGCGTTCGTGGTTTCCTCGTGCGTCTTTGCCATGTCAGTCGATACGCTCCAGTTCGAAGTGCGCGACCCCTTCGCCGCCCGCGTCGCTGACGACGACGATTTCGAATTCGTACAGAATGCCCCCGATACTCACCTTGTAGTCCGCTTCGCTCGCCGGACTGCCGTAATAGTCGTCCTTGTCCCAGTCGAGCCGGGTGAGCGCGCCGACCGTGTTTGCGGGGTCGCAGATACCCCATTGCGCATAGCGGGTGTACTGCCGCTCCATCTCGGTTTCCGAGAAGTAACCGCTGTAGTCCGGGTGGGCGAGGGACTGCAGTTTGGCGGTGTCCTTGGCGACGACGGCGTTCAGCACGTCCGTCGCGTAGGTCTCGACGGCGTCCTTCGACGGGTAGGAGGCGCACCCGGCGCACGCCGCGAGGCAGAACGCGAGGAGCAGGCAGATAGCGACGGTCTTTTTCATGGAAAAAACTCCCTTTCTATGGATTTTTTTGAGAAACTCACGGCAAAAGTTGTCCGATGACGGCGTTGGAGACCCGCCAGCCGCGTTCGGTCAGCGCGACGCGGTCGCCCTGCCGCCGGAGCAGTCCGAAGGATTCGAGCCGGTCCACGCGGTCCGCCGGGACGATTCGCGCGGGAATTCCCAGCGTCGTGCGAAGTCCGAGCAGGACGGTTTCTTCGAGTTCTTCCGTTTCGGAAATGCGCTCCGCTTCGGCGTAGTCGTTCGCACCGGTCGGGTCGGCGAGGTAGGCGTCGAGGTCCGGGGTGTTCGAGAATCGCCGCCGGTCGCGGAAGGAATGGGCGGCAGGTCCGAAACCGAGGTACTCCCCCCGCAGCCAGTAGCGTAGGTTGTGGCGGGAGAAATGCCGGTCCTTTGCGAACGAGGAGATTTCGTAATGCTCGTATCCCCGTTCGGCGGTCATGGCGCACAACAGGTCGTATTGCGCTTCCTCCTCGTCCTCCGAGGGGAAGGAAAGTGTCTGCCGCTGTTTATAGAAGACGGTCCCTTCCTCCAGTTGCAGGGAATAGACCGAAAGGTGGGTCGGCGCAAGCGAGAACGCGTCCGTGAGCGACTTGCGGAACCGCTCGACGTCCTGCCCGGGCAGGGCGAACAGCAGGTCAAGGCTCACGTCGTCGATCCCCGCGTCCCGCGCGTCGGAAACGCACCGCACGGTGTCCGCGAACGTGTGCGTCCTGCCGAGGAACGCGAGTTCCCCGTCGTCCGACGACTGCATACCGACGGACACGCGGTTGACCCCCGCGTCCGCGAGCGTGCGGAAAAATTGCCCGTCCGCCGTCGCGGGATTGACCTCGACGGTGATTTCCGCGTCCGGGAGCAGGGAAAAACCGTTCCGCACGTCGTTCAGCACGTCGCGGATACGAACGGCGCCGAACAAAGACGGCGTTCCGCCGCCGAAATAGACCGATTCGACGGCCCGACCGTCCGCCTCCGCGCGGGTGTGCGCGCAAAGCGCGTCGCGGTACGCGTCGAACGTTCCCTCGTCCGTCCGCGCGAGCGAATAGAACGCGCAATAGCGGCATTTTCGCGCGCAGAACGGGATATGGTAGTAAAGCGAAATCGCTTGCGTCTGCATGGGGGCACCTTCTTTTCGGGGGCTAATCGTCGTCGTCCGGCTTGAGCACCGCCATGAACGCCTCCGACGGGATTTGCACCGAACCGAACGTCCGCATTCGCTTTTTGCCTTCCTTCTGCTTCTCCAGCAGTTTCTTTTTGCGCGTGATGTCGCCGCCGTAGCACTTCGCAAGCACGTCCTTCCGCATGGCGCGGACGGTTTCCCGCGCGATGACCTTCCCGCCGACGGCCGCCTGCACCGGCAGTTCGAACAGCTGACGCGGGATGTTGTCGCGCAACTTTTCGACCAGTTTGCGCGCCCGCGCGTAGGCGTGGTCGGCGTGGACGATGAACGAGAGGGCGTCGATCAACTCCCCGTTGAGCAGAATATCCAACTTGACCAAATCCGACTTGCGGTAGCCGATTGGCTCGTAATCCAGCGAGGCGTAGCCCCGCGTTTTGGACTTGAGCGTGTCGAAAAAGTCGTATACGATTTCGTTGAGCGGCAGTTCGTACAGCAGTTCCGCCCGCGTCGGGTCGAGGTATTTCATGTCGAGGTAGGTCCCGCGGCGGTCGAGACAGAACTGCATGACCGGACCGACGAACTCCGTCGGCGTGATGACCGACGCCTTGACGATTGGTTCGCGCGCCTCGGAAATCCGCGCCGGGTCCGGGTAATCCGCCGGATTGTCCACCCGCACCGTCGTCCCGTCGGTCAGCACGATTTCATACACCACGCTCGGCGCGGTGGTGATTAGGTCGAGGTTGAATTCACGCTCCAACCGCTCGTCGATGATTTCCATGTGCAAAAGCCCGAGGAACCCGCACCGGAACCCGAAACCGAGCGCGGCGGACGTTTCCGGCTCGAACACCAGCGACGCGTCGTTCAGCTGCAGTTTCTCCAACGCTTCCTTCAGGTCGCCGTAGCGGGCGCCGTCGGCGGGGTAGACCCCCGAAAACACCATCGGCTGCACCTTCTTGAACCCCGGAAGCGGCTCGTCTGCCGGTTCGTCCCGCAAGGTGACCGTGTCGCCGACCTTCGTGTCGCCGATGTTCTTGATGGCGGCTGTGAAATAGCCGACCTCTCCCGCGTACAGGCAGTCCCGCTTATCCAGCGAGAACGCGGAAAGCGTCCCGACCTCGACCACGTCGAATGCGGCGCCCGTGTGCATCATTTTCACCCGGTCGCCCACCTTCAGGCACCCGTCCATGACGCGAAGGTACACCACGACACCCTTGTACGCGTCGTAGTAACTGTCGAAAATCAGCGCCCGCAACGGCTTTTCCGGCGAGCCTTTCGGGCAGGGGATATCCCGGACGATTCGTTCGAGCACCTCGCGGATATTGATCCCCATCTTCGCCGAAATGCAGGGGGCGTCCGAAGCGGGAATACCGATGATGTCCTCGATTTCCCGTTTGGCGGTTTCCGCGTCCGCGCTCGGCAGGTCGATTTTATTGATGACCGGCAGGATTTCGAGGTCGTTGTCCACGGCGAGGTAGGCGTTCGCGAGCGTTTGCGCCTGCACCCCTTGCGTCGCATCCACAATCAGCACCGCGCCCTCGCAAGCGGTCAGTGAGCGGGAGACCTCGTACCCGAAGTCCACATGGCCGGGGGTGTCTATCAGGTTGAGTTCATACGTTTCCCCGTCGTCGGCCGTGTAGGGGAACCGGACGGCGCGGGCTTTGATGGTAATGCCGCGCTCCCGTTCGAGTTCCATATTGTCGAGCAGCTGCTCCTCGACCTGCCGCTTTTCCACCGCGCCGGTGTACTCCAGCAGGCGGTCCGCGAGCGTGCTCTTGCCGTGGTCGATGTGGGCGATGATGGAGAAATTGCGGATTTTTTTGATGTCGTACATATCGTTTTCCTTCCGGCGAGGTGCGTGAACGCTTTCGTATAACAAGGCGGGCCGCAAACGGACCCGCCCTGTCGTCTATTGGAACTTATCCTTTGCTCTTGCGCTTCTGTTTGCCTTTCCCGATACGAATGAAAGACAGCGCGTTCCACAGCATCCCGGAAAGGAACACCGAAGAGAACAGACCGGCGACGATGCCGATAATCAGCGTGCCGGAGAAGTCGCGCAGGTTGCCGAGGTTGGAAGTCGGCGAGACCGCGACCGTGATGGCGCAGGCGACGAAAATCGCGCCGATGGTCAGCAGGGTGGTCAGCGTCGTGTTGAACGAACGTCCCATGGTCTCGTGGACGCTGACGTCGACGACGTCCTCAAACGGCAGTTCCGCTTGACGCTTGCGGTTTTCGCGGATACGGTCGAACACGACGATGGTCGCGTTGATGGAGTAGCCGAGAATCGTCAGGAACGCGGCGATGATCGACGACGAAATCGGGATTTGGAACAGGGAATAGACCGTCAGCATCACGAACAGGTCGTGCAACAGGCAGATGATGGACGCAAGCCCGGACGCGATTTCGAACCGGAACGCGATGTAGATGAGCATCAGCACCACGGCGATGATGACCGCGAGGAACGCGTTGCGCATCATGTGCGCGCCGAACCGTTCGGAAGTGG